>JBIKOG010000080.1:0-29624 GCA_044358225.1 Bryobacteraceae bacterium
AGTCCAACGTCTGCCCCTGGAACTCTACAACGGTCCCGCCCGTCACATCGATCGCCGTCTGCTTCAGCAACTCCACCGTCAGGTCCATCAGGCCTTCGTAATCCGTGTACGCCTGATAGAACTCCAGCATCGTGAATTCAGGGTTGTGATGGATCGACACGCCCTCGTTCCGGAAGTTCCGATTGATCTCGTACACCCGGTCCATACCGCCCACAATCAACCGCTTCAAATACAGCTCCGGCGCAATGCGCAGGTACAGATCAATATCGAGCGTGTTGTGATGCGTCACAAACGGCCGCGCCGCCGCGCCGCCATACAGCGGCTGCATCATCGGCGTTTCCACTTCCACGAACCCGCGCTCGTCCAACTGGCGGCGAAGTGACGACACAACCTTCGCCCGCGCCGTGAACGTCTTCCGCACATCCAGATTGGATATCAGATCCAGGTACCGTTGCCGAACGCGCGTCTCCACGTCTTCCAAGCCGTGGAACTTCTCCGGCATCGAAAGCAGCGTCTTCGACAGGAATGTCAGCTTCGCCGCCTGTACCGACAGCTCCCCCGTGCGCGTGTGAAACAACACCCCGTCCACGCCGATAATGTCGCCAATATCCAGCATCTGGTACAGCTTGAAATCGGCCTCGCCCAACAGGTCCACTTTGATGTAGATCTGCAGCCGTTCCCCGCCCTGCTCCAGGTGCATGAAACCGGCTTTCCCCTTGCCGCGTATCGATTGAATGCGCCCGCACACGCGGACTTCAACCTTCTCGGCTTCTAGCTCCTCGGCGGTTTTGTGACGTTGGCCCGCCCACACCTCCGGCACCGAATGGGAAAAATCAAACCGCTGCCCATACGGGCGCTGGCCGAGAGCTTCCAGTTCTCGGGTGCGGCGGAAACGCTGTGTAAGCAGCTCGTGTTCGAGCGACAATGGGGACTCCTTCAGTGCCCTGCGTTCGAAACAGGACAGAATCTACCATTATAGGAAGTCTGGGAGGGAGTACGACGATGGCTGATGGGAATTTCGTGAATCCGG
Source organism: Bryobacteraceae bacterium (assembly GCA_044358225.1). Lineage (GTDB taxonomy): Bacteria > Acidobacteriota > Terriglobia > Bryobacterales > Bryobacteraceae. The sequence continues at coordinate 1,031 of JBIKOG010000080.1, forward strand.
CGCCCGTGGAGGCCGCCGAACGTGTCGAAGCGCTCGACACCGTTCGCGGCTTCGCGCTCCTGGGAATCCTCCTCATGAACATCTGCAGCTTCGGCATGCCCTCCGCCGCCGAAAGCAATCCCACCGTCTGGGGCGGCGCCACTGGGGCCGATTTCTGGTTCTGGTGGGTCCAATCCGTCTTCTGGAGCGGCAAGATGCGCGCCCTCTTTTCCCTCTGTTTCGGCGCCGGCGTCATCTATCTCACCGCACGCGCCGAAGCCCGCGGCGCCTCAGCGGCCGACACTTACTATCGGCGCACCTTCTGGCTCATGGCCTTCGGGATCGCCCACGCCTATCTCCTCTGGTATGGCGATATCCTCTACCCCTACGCCCTCCTGGGCCTCCTGCTCTACCCGCTCCGGAAACTGTCGCCACGCTGGCTCACCGCCCTCGGCGTCCTGATGGTTCTCGGCGCCTGCTTCCAAACCTGGCAGCAGACTAACGAGATGAGAACGGCCCGCGATAGCTATCAGGCAATCCCCGAGCACGCCCAACTGCCCAAAGAAGTCGAAGGTGCCCGCGGCACCTACACCGGCATGCTGGCCGACTGGCAGCCCTCCCCCGCCAAAATCGAACAGGAACTGAAAGCCTACCGCGGCACGTACGCCGAAGCCTACGCCAGCCGTTCGTCGGCTCGCTCCAGTTGGGACGCCCAACCCTACTACAGCACCGGCTCCTGGGATTTCCTCGCCTTCATGCTCCTCGGCATGGCCTTCGCCCGGTGGGGCGTGTTGGACGGCGCCTGGCCCCGCCGCGCCTATCTCTGGGTCGCCGTCATCGGCCTCGCCTCCGGTACCGCCGTCGGCGTCTGGGCGGCCAATCACGAAGCCGCCTCCGGCTTCTCCCCCATCGCAGCCATGGAAAGCTATACCGTCTATCAACCCGTCCGCCTGCTGATGGGCGTCGGCTATCTCGCCGCCATCGTCGGCATCGTGCAACAGGGCTGGCTCCTCTGGCTCACCCACCCGCTCTCCGCCGTCGGCCGCATGGCGTTTTCCAACTACATCATGCACACCGTCATCTGCACGACGCTATTCTACGGCCACGGTCTCGGCTGGTTCGGCAAGCTCAACCGCCACGAACTCTACTACGTCGTCGCCGCCATCTGGCTGCTCCAGCTAATCGTCAGCCCACTCTGGCTCCGCGCCTTCCGCTTCGGCCCGCTCGAATGGTGCTGGCGCTCGCTCACCTACTGGCAGCGGCAGCCCATGCGCATCGCCCCGCCTACTTCCGGACAATCACTTCCCGCAGAGAATCCTGCGTAAGGAAAAACTTAACCTGGCTGAAGTCCTTGAACAGCTTCTCCAGCGCCCGCGTCGAAAAATACTGCGCCGGCTTCCGGTACCCGCGCCCCACCATCTTGATCTGGTTTCGCGCCTGGATCCGATAGGAGTACGACGGCACTTCCACCAGCTTCTCGTCCGTGTGGAAAACCGTCAGCAATTGCCCGCCCTTGTGCAACGTCGCATGCAGTTGACAAATCGCCGCCTCTAACATCACCGGCGACAGATACTGCAGCGAATCCCAAACCAAAATGCGGTCCAGCGAATCGTCATCGAAGTTCAAGACCTTCGATTGAAACGCCTCGATCCGCAACTCGTTCTCCTGGTTGGCATAAAAATCGCCATCCCCGAACGACTCATCCAGCGACCGCACAAAGTTGTCGTACCGCAACTTGTGCCCCAAATCGTTAAAAAAAACGGTGTTTTCCTGGTTCGACACGCCCAGGTCCAACACCATCAGCCCCACCTGTCCCTGGAACGCCTGGAAGAACTGGTCCAGCGCGCTACTCTGCCGGCTGAATTCGCGCAACGGCGCCCTCTCCGGTATTGGCGCCATGGCCGGCGCGGCGGCTGCGTGGGGCTCGGGAGCCCCACCGCCAAACAGACGTTGCCATCCTTCTTTCATCACGAGCTTGCAAGGTTACTTGGAATTAGAACCGCCGGCGGTCGCGCCCAGGCTTTGCTGCGTCGGCTTCTCGGCGGCAGGCTTCGCCACCTCGGCGGCCTTGGCAGGTTCGGGCTTCACGTCAACCCGGATCATCTCCAGGCTCCCGCGCAGGTCGGCGCCCTCTTCAATCGAGATTTTGGCGTAGCGAATGTCGCCAATCAGGTTCGCACCCTTCCGGATGTCCACCCGTCCCGACGCTTCAATATTCCCCTTCAACTGCCCCAGGACAACCACGTCCCGCGCCTTCACGTTGGCGATCACACGGCCGTTCGGCCCGATCGTCACCCGGTTCTCTTGTGCCTCTACGCTGCCCTCAACGGCACCGTCGATCACCAGGTCTTCCTTACTCAGAATCTGGCCCTTAATCAGGACCGACTTTCCGATCGTGGCCGTGCCACGCGGCACGTCCGGTTCAAAACTCCGTGCGGGCATTGTTGACACAGGGATTCCCTCTCTCGCCGGTTCCGGGCTGCTGGGCGTATTCCCGACCGGCCGCGTCGGCTCGTCTTCGCTCTTACGTCGATTCCACATTGACATACTTCTACCTCCAGCCGGAGCCCGGCAAAATTCAATCGTAAACCCCACACCCGCAAAAGGCAACGATATCTACCCGCTTCCTGTAACTTCCTTAGTTCTATACCTAAGTAAACAGAGACATACATACCCCTCGCCCCTTGCCAGTAGTTGTTGCAACAGGTATAGTCCGGACATGCCCGGTCGTCTCCAATCCGAAATTCGACAGTCCCGCCCCTTCCCCCATCCCGCCGAAGAGACCTTCCTCAATCTCCAACGGACCGCCGCCTGGCTCCTCCGCGGCGTCGAGGAAACCCTCCAACCCTTCGGCCTCACCCACGCCCAGTACAACGTCCTCCGTATCCTCGCCGGCGCCGGCCCCGCCGGCCTCCCCTGCGGCGAAGTCGCCGCCCGCATGATCACCCGCGACCCCGATATGACGCGCCTCCTCGACCGCATGGAAAAGCGCGGCCTCGTCCTTCGCTCCCGCACCTCCACCGATCGCCGCGTCGTCCACGCCCACCTCACCCCGGAAGGCGCCACCCTCCTGCGCTCCCTCGAAAAACCCGTCCGCGACGCCATCCGCGGTCCCCTCGCCCCTCTCGGCGTCGCCAAACTCGAACAGCTCACCGCCCTCCTCGAAGAGATCCGAATCCAAATGGAACCGGATACATCTATATAGCTGTTGTAACAGATATCGTTAGGAGGTTATTATGATCACCGTTCGCCACGCCGCCGACCGGGGCAAAACCAACATCGGCTGGCTCGACAGCAAACACAGCTTCTCTTTCGGCCGCTATTACAGCCCCGAAAACATGGGCTTTCGCAGCCTGCGCGTCATCAATGACGACCGCGTCCGCCCCGCCGCCGGCTTCGGCCGCCACCCCCACCGGGATATGGAGATCATCTCCTGGGTCCTCGCCGGCGAACTCGCCCACGAGGATTCCACCGGTTCCCGCGCGGTCCTGAAACCCGGCCACGTCCAGCGCATGAGCGCCGGCACCGGCATCGTGCACAGTGAGTTCAACGGCTCACAAACCGAACCGGTCCACTTCCTCCAGATCTGGATCGAGCCTAACAAAGACGGTATCCCGCCGCGCTTCGAGGATCTCGCCATCGCCCCCGAAGAGGTCCAGGGCAAGCTGCGCTTAATCGCCTCGCCCGACGGCCGCGACGGCAGCCCGGTCATCCAGCAGGATGCCCTCGTCTACATCACCGCCCTCGACGAAGGCCAACAGCTCACGCTCCCCCTCGCCCCCGGCCGCTACGGCTGGGTCCAGGTGGCAACCGGGTCCGTCAATCTGAACGGCACCAAACTCGAAACCGGCGACGGCGCCGCGATCAGCGAAGAATCGCTCCTCACCCTCACCGGCACGGAGAAGAGCGATATCCTACTGTTCGACCTCGCATGATCCTCGCCCTCGCCCTTCTACCCCTGTTGAACCTGACGCCCGCCGATGGCGCCGCCCCGTGGCGCCAACCGCAACTGGCCATGGACGGCGCCACCGCCGTCCTCGCCTACGGCGCCGGCAACGACGTCTACGCGGCCGTGTCGAAGGATAGCGGCAAGACCTTCGGCACGCCCGTCCTCGTCGGCAACGCCGGCGTCATCTCTCTCGGCCGCCACCGCGGCCCCCGCGTCGTCATCAGCGGCGGCGCCATCGTCATCGCAGCCATCGCCGGCGAAAAGGGCAAGGGACAGGACGGCGAACTCTTCGCCTTCCGCTCCACCGACGGCGGCAAATCCTGGTCCAAACCCAAGCAGATTTCCGACGCGCCCGGCGCCGCCCGCGAAGGCCTCCACGCCCTCGCCGCCGGTCCCAACGGCACCGTCTTCGCCACCTGGCTCGACCTCCGCCAAAAGGGCACCCGCCTCATGGCCACCCTCTCCAAAGACGGCGGCCAAACCTGGTCGCCCAACTTCTCCGTCTACGAATCGCCCGACGGCCACATCTGCGAATGCTGCCACCCGTCGGCCACCATCGCCGCCGATGGGACAATCCACGTCATGTTCCGCAACTGGCTCGGCGGCTCCCGCGACATGTGGCTCGCTACGTCCCGCGACAACGCCAAAACCTTCACCACCAAAAAACTCGGCGAAGGCACCTGGGTCCTCAACGCCTGCCCCATGGACGGCGGCGGCCTCGCCGCAAAGGCCAACGGCGAAGTCGTCACCTCCTGGCGTCGCGACAAACAAATATTCTGGACCGATGGCGCCAAATTCCAAGCCCCCGATTGGACCGGCAAGGACTCCGCCCTCACCGTCGACCACCAAGGCAAACCAGTCATCGTCTGGACTGAAGGAATGCGCGTGATGGCCTACGATGGCGCCGTCCGCGAACTCGCCCCGCACGGCGGATATGCTGCCGTCGCGGCCTCCAAATCCGGCGTCCTCGCCGCCTGGGAATCCGGCACCGGCATCACCGTCCAGCGGCTTCGCTAAAGCCCTACTCCGCCACCGCGCCCACCGGCATCCCCGGCTTCAAAACGATATCGGTCGCCAGCACCACCCGGTCCCCCGCGGCCACGCCCTCTGTCACCTGCGCGTGAGTAATGTTGGTCACCCCGATCTTCACCGGGCGCCACTGCAAGGCATTCCCCACCACCACAAAAACGCCCTGCACACCGTTCTCCCGCCGCAGAGCTTCTTTCGGAATCGTCACCGCCTGCGCCGCCTCGCGCGACCGGATGGCCGCGTTGATATTCGCCCCCGGCGGCAGCGTCTTGTCCTCGTTCGGAATCCGCACCGACACCTCGCCCACCTGCCGCGTGCCCATCGTCACAATCTGCAACGGCATCTTCTCCACACGCCCTTCCCACTGCTTACCCGGCATCGCATCCCACGTAATCACCGCCGGCATCCCTGGCGCCACACGGCCCAACTCCGGCTCATCGATAAACACCTTCACCACCAGCTCATCCACGCGCCCAATATTCGCCACCAGGTCCCCCGGGTTCAAAAACGCCCCCGCCCGCGGATCCACCTGGTAAACAACGCCCGCCATCGGCGCCCGCAGCACGCCCTGCTTCTGCTTGTCCCGCGCCGCCGCCACCGCCGTCCGCGCCTCGCGCAGCCGCGCCTCAATCACCCCGCGATCGGCCGCCGTAAACAACACCGCCCGCCGCGCCTGCAACGCGCCGCGCTGCTGTTGCAACTGCGCCAGCCGGTCCTCCAGCACCTGCGCCTCCTGCTTGGTCGCCGCGTTCTTCGCAATCAATCGCCCCACCGTCGCCAGCTCTTTTTCGGTCTGCTGCCGGTCCAGCGCCAACTTCGCCAACTGCCCGTCGATATCGGCCAGGTCCGACGCCCGCCCGCCGCTCTGCTGCACGTTCAATTCGGCCTGCACCTGCGCCACCCGCGCCTCGGCCGCCTCCACCGCGGTCTGATACTCGGCGTTGTCGATCTCCGCCACCACCGCTCCCACCCCGACAACCTGCCCCTTCTCCACGCGCAACTTCGCCAGCATCCCGGCCCGCTCCGCCCGCACCGCCGCGTACGCCGCCAGCTCCACTTTCCCGTTCGTCACCAGCGTATCCACCAGCGGCCCAGTCTTGGCCACCGTGAACCGCACCTCCGGCGGCGCATTCTTAATCTGCACCGCCCACCACAATCCGCCGCCGATCACGACGGCAGGCACCAACCACAAAGCACGCTTCATAAGGTCAAAAACTCTTTCCGGCGCAGTAATCGAACAGAATCTGCCACTCCGCCAGTTGCACCTGTTCCAGCAACGGATCCCGCCCCGCGCCCGTCCGGTCGCAGGCATCGATGAAGGCTTTCGCATCCCATCGCCCGCCCACCGGATACCCCAGCGCCTTCGCCGCCGCGTGCAATGCCGGAAACACCGGATGCTGCCCGACGCGCCCAAACCAGTAGCCCGCGTTCCAGGCGTCCGGTTCCATGCGATGCAGGATTCCGTGCCAGTAGCTGCCCTCGGCCGTCTTCAGATCCTGCGCAATGGCATGCGATTCATCGAAAAACCCAAAGTACATCCACAGCCCGGCATGCGCCGCCTCCGGCCGCGCCGCTTCGGGAAACAGCTCCCGCGACGAACGCCGCAACAGCCGCGCCAGCTCCGCATCCGCACTCCGCGGCGAAACCAACGGCATCAGCCGCCGTCCGTCTCCGGCAAGCGCCAGCATCTTCGCGGCTTCAGGGCCGTACAGTCCGGGGTTCCACTCCATGCCAAATTTCATTGTGCCAGATGCGGCAGGACCGGCACCGGTAACATGGGAAACATGAACGCGGCCGACCAACGCCACCGATGCCGCGCCCTCGTCCTCAGCGGCGGCGGATTCTTCGGCGCCTTCCAGGCCGGAGCCCACGGCGCCATGGGCGAATTCGACCTCGTCGTCGGCGCCTCCGCCGGAGCCCTCAACGGCTACGCCATCGCCAGCGGCATGCCCCCCGAAGAGCTCCAATCGCTCTGGCTCCGCGCCGCCACCTCCGCCCGCCCCGGCCTCCACTTCCCCCGCTACTGGGGCGACGGCCTGCTCGATGTGAGCGTCCTCGAAGCCATGGTCCACACCCTTGTCCGCGACTGGCGCCCGCGCGTCCCCTTCGGCGTCGTCGTCAGCCAGGGCTGGCGCGCCCGCCAGGTGCTCATCGAAAACAGCGCCATCACCGCCCAAGTCCTCCTCGCCTCCTGCGCCGTCCCCTTCCTCCTCCCGGCAAAGTACATCGACGGCCAGCTCTCCTTCGATGGCGGCCTCCGCGACGCCTGCCCCCTCTGGGCCGCCCATGCCATGGGGGCCACCGAATCGGTCGCCGTCAACGTCTGGACACACCTCCCCGCCTGGTGGCCCGGCCAACGCCGTCGTGCCACGCGCCACCTCGAAAAGGGCGTCACCATGGTCGAACCGCAAGCCGCGCTCGGCCCGCTGCGCGCCAGCGCCCTCGCCTCCCCGGAAACCGTCCAGTCCTGGATCGCCCTCGGCCGCCAAACGGCTGAGGCCGTTTTTGCGCGACAATAAAAGAAAACTGTATGCCAACCTACCGGATCTTTCGGATGAAGGAGCAGTCGCGGCTCTCATTTCGCGCTGCCCCGCATACGAGCGGTGAAACTGCCGTCAAGTTGAAAGACTATCTCGAGTCGGGCTCCGTCGAAGCCGACAGTACCTACGAAGCCTGGGAATCGCTTCGCTCCACCAGCGAGCCGCTGGAAGTAGGCGATATCCTCGAAAGCGAACTGGGCGGAATCAAGATCTGCAAGTACATCGGCTTCGAAGACGCCAAGTGGGTCGTCCCCGAACTCAAACCGGCCCTCGAAGGCCTTTCGGCGATGCCAGCCGATCCTGCAACCGTCGCGGCCCCCACGCCGGACGCCACTGCGGGTAAACTGTAGGTATGGAAAGCGGCTTCCGGCCGTCCATGCCAGGCCCCGAAGGGGACAGTGCCGGCCGGATTAACCAATACGCTCTGGTCGCGTATATCGATGGCAAGCTCGGAGACTTTCTCTTCCGCCTGCGTCAGGAGATCGTGCCCGGATGCAATCTCCGCTCGCACGTCTCCATCCTCCCGCCCCGCCCGCTCACCGGCGAACAAGCCGAGGCCATCACCTTCCTCCAAGCCAGTACGCGTGCCCAGGCTGCTTTCGCCGTATCGCTCGCCCAGATCGAAATCTTCCCCGTCACCAATGTCATCTACATCGGCATCGGCGGCGGACTCCCCGAACTGCACACCATGCACGGCAAGTTCAACGCCCAGGCATTGCAGTACAAGGAACCGTTTCCCTACCACCCGCACATCACCCTCGCGCAGGAGATCGCCCCCGACGCGCACGCCGATGTTCACCAGTTATGCCTAGGTCGTTGGAAGGAATACGACGGCCCCCGGCACTTCCCCGTGGAAACGCTCACCTTCGTCCAGAACACCTCGAAATGTGGCTGGCTCGACCTCGCCGAAACGCACCTCGAGATGGCCGGCTCCCGGCTCTAATACTTCGCCACGGCGTCGATCTTGTCCATCCGGACCAGGATCTTGGTGAACTCGCGGCTCTTGCCTTCCACGAATTCCAGCCCCACCGCCGTCACCAGCATCGGGATCGCCTGCCCATTCACATAGAGCTGCACGCTCTTGTTTTCCTTCTGGCTCGCCAACAGCAACTCACGAAAATCGTCCATGTTCATTTCTCCTCGTACTAACCAAGGCGCAAACGAACCCAGAATCATTGCATGCCAATAGAAAAACTTAGCTGCGCATCCGCGTCATCGCATACAGCCCCACCAGCGTGAAAATCACGTTCGGACTCCACGCCGCCATCGTCGCCGGCAACTGGTTCAGGTTCCCAATCTGTTCGAACAACTGGTTCACCGCCAGATACGCAATGGCGATCACGAAACTCGCCCCGATCGCCGTCATCGCCCCGCGATTCCCCACCCAGAACGAGAACGGCACTGCAATAATCGCCAGAATGAACGGGAAGAACGGCACGGAGAACTTCCGGTGATACTGCACCCGCAGCCGCACCGTGTCGAATCCGCTCTGGCCCAGCTCATTGATGTAGCCCGCCAGCTGATGGAAATTCAGCTGTTTGTACTGCTTCTCCTCAGGCAAAAAATGCTCCGGCGTCTCGGTCAACTCCGGGAGCGTCGTCACCTGCCAGGTCTGGTATTCGCTCACCTTGTCCACGTCGCGCGACCAGCCATTCTGGAAGATCCACGTCCCGATCCCCGGCTCCCACTGCGCCTTCTCGGCGTAGATATGGCGTCGCAACCGGAAGACCTTCGAATCGAACATGTAGATATGAACACCCGCCATCACCTTCGTCGTCGGGTCGAAATACTTGTAGTGGAAGATCCGCGAACCCTTCCCGTAAATCCACTGCCGGTCCGGCCGCAGGAACGTCCGCACCGCGCGCCCCTTGATCTCGTTGCGGATCCCGTCCTGGATCAGGTTCGCGTCCGGAACCACGTAGTAGTCAAAGGCGAACAACGCCCCCGATAGCGCCAGACTCGCCAACAACACCGGTAGCGCCAATCGGTACAAACTCACGCCGCACGCTTTGAACGCGATCACTTCGTTCTGCCGCGACAGCACCGCAAAGGTGATCAGCACCGCCACCATCACCGACACCGCCGAATAGTCGTAAACCAGTTTCGGCGTCAGGAACAGGTGATAGGTGGCCACCTTCGCCATCGGAATGTTGTTCCGCAGAATGTCGCTCAACAACTCGAAAAACGTGAACACCTGCGTCAGCATCACAAAACTGATCAGCGACACACTGAAGTAGAACAGGAACGTCCCCAGCAGATACGTATCAATGACCTGCGGCAGAATCCGGAACGGCGCCGTGCCCTCAATTCGTCGCGACTTCCCCTTCTCCCGCCGTTGGAACCGGTTCGCGAACCCGGCCCCCAACTCCGCGAACCAACCGCGCACGCCGCCAATCCAATCAGCGTCCCCCGGCGCCTCCAACCGGATAAGCAGCACCAACCCAATCAAGGCATATGCCACGTTCGGCGCCCACGCCGCCACCACCGGCTGCATCCGCCCCTGCTTCGCCAGCCCGATCAAACTCACCTGCGCCATGAAGTACATGAAGGACAAAAACACCGTCGTCACGAACGCGGCCGACTTGCCCGACTTCCGGCTCGACACCCCCAGCGGCAGCCCCACCAGCGCCAGCAGCAAACACGCCGGCGGCAGCGAAAACCTTCGTTGCAGCTCAATATCGGCATCCCGCGATTGCCGTGCCTCCGCCCGCAGCGGCTCCGTGTCCAAACCCGTATACGCCTTCGCCCTCTGCTCCTCCGGAGCCTTGGCTTCCAATACCTGATCGAGCGATGGGAAACGGATACTGAAGTACCGCTCCAGCTCCTTCCCCACCTCGTGCGAACTCCCATTCAACAGGCGCAGTTGGATCGCATTCCGCGCCGCATCCGGCACCGCCAGCGCATCGGTGGCAATCTGGATCCGCGGCGCGTCGCCGGAGGCCTCCTGCGTGCCCCGTTTCCGCTTATCCGGCGGTGTCATGTCGGCGATGAACACGTTCCGCCACCGGATCACCGGCCCGGAAATCACATCGCCCACATACAGCGTCTTGTTCGGAAACTGCTCCGCAAACACGCGCGGTTGAATCTCGGCCGTCATCTGGTCGGCCGCCAACTGGTTCAACACCCGGATCGTCTCCCGCACCGACCACGGATTGATCCAGATCGAACACGCCGCCGTCACCGCCGTCCCCAGCACGGCAAACACCAGCACCGGCCACAGCAGCCGCCGCGTCGATACGCCAGCCGCCCGCAGGGCGATGATCTCCCCGTCGCTCGACATCCGGCTCAGCCCGATCAGAATCCCCACCAGCACGCCCACCGGAATCGTGAACATCAGCACGAACGGCAGGACCAGCAGGAACAGATAGCCAACGGTCGCCGCCGGCGCCGACCCGCGCACCAGTTGCTCAAATAGCAAACTCGCGCGCTGCAGGAACAGCACGAACGTGAACAAAAAGGTGCCAACGGCAGCGCCGGCGGTAATCTCGCGGAAAACAGACCGCGCTAACAGACCCATCTTGCGTTAGCTGCCGCTATCCAACGGCGGCGGCGCCACAACGGGCGGCCGGGGCCGCTCTTCCTGCGGACGCTCCATATCGATTTCGTCAAACAGCATCGATGGGCAAACCACCGATGCGCCTACTACGTAGCCTCCCGCTCCCATCAACGCCAGCGGCGCCAGATTGTGCAGATACTCCATCGGCTCGGCGTCGTTGCCCACCGCCAGAATGTCGCGCAACAAACGCGCGTTCACCCCGCGGAACCGGACCCCGCGAATGGCCTCTTCCCGCCCGTCCGGGTACACGCGATACACCTCGAGCGGCGAACTAAACGGCCGCGCCGACCCGGAGCCCTGCATCGCATTCGCCAGCCGCCGCAACTCCACATTGCTCGCGCTCGACGGATAGTCCAGCCGCTTCACCAGAATCCCGTACGGCTTCCGCCGCAGCTTTACCAATTCCAGCATCTTCTGTTTCAACTCAGCCGCCGGAACCCCGTCGCGGCACTGCACCAGCAGATTCGTCGGCACCGCCGCCGCCGCGCCAAAATTCCCCGGCATCCGCCCGCGCCCGTTCGATCCCTCCTGCCCGCGCACCGGCTGCCGCGTATAGAGCAGCGTCTTCAGCATGCCCTTCTCCACCAGCGTCAGCTTCTGCGGAACAACGCCCTCGTAGTCGGACTCGCACAGCCCCAGCAACGGCCGGCCTTTCCAAGTCGCGGTCGGATCGTCCACCACGTCGAAGTTCTCCGGCAACACCCGGCCATTCAGCCGCCCTTCCAACTCCGATGGCGACAAATTCACCGGCCGCCCAGGCACCGAAACCGGATCCCGCGAAGGTTGCAAGTTGGCGCTGAACACCTGCGCGAACAACTGCGCCGCCGCCGCCGGCTCAAACAGCACCGGCCCGGTGTACACCTCGCCCATGGGCGCGTCCACCTGAGCCGTCAAATGCCGCGCCATCGCTTCAATTTCCTGCCGCATCGCCGCTTCCGACGGCAACTGGTCCAACCGGAACCCGTGGAACACCCGGTGGTTCCGGATCACCGCCCCATCGGCCGCAAACGCCTCAGCCCGCACCCGTACGCTGCTCACATACTCCGGCACCCGGACCCGCGTGCCTTCCGTGTTGGCGAAGTAGAACGTCGAAGCCGAATCTTCCATCTCCACCCGAGAGTCGATGACCTTCGGAAACTGCGCGAACACGGCCGACAACCGCCGCGCCATGTCGCTCCACTTCTTCTCGTCCGTCTGGCTCTTCGCCGCCGGTAGCAACTTCACCGTCGGCGCCTGCTTGGCAAAATCGTTCAGCTTCTCCGAAAGCGTCACGTTCTGCAACCACGACTTCTTCAGCGTGATCTCCTGCACCGCCGCCTTGTACGCCCGGTCCGTCGCCAGCCACAAATCCTGCTGGATCTGCTCCCGGCTGAACTCCACCGGCCACCGCGCGCTGTCGTACCGCGCCCCGCCCATCCGTCCCGTCGCCACCGCGTTCGTGTTGTCGAACTCGTAGCTGCCCACCCGCACCACCACATGTGGCGCACGGTAGTTAGTGACACCCGAATTCAGCAAACCGCCCAGCGTCGCCATGCAGTTAAAATTCGTGCCAGCCTCAATCATGTACTCAATGTAGTAAGGCTTCTCCCCGGCAATCGTCAGCCGCAAGGACCGCGCCAATTCCGAGACCATCGCCTCCAACAAAGGGTCGTCCAGCTTCTCCTGGCCGCGCAACAGCGCCCCCAGCATCGGCAATGTCAATAACGTGCGCCGGTTCATTCCGCACCGCCCGTCTGCGCCGTCGGCCGCGGCAACAACGGCGGCCGCTCCTGCGACCGGTTCTTCCGCTGCACTTCAATCTCACTCACCAGCAGCGCCGGCGACGACGCCGACACCGGCACGCTCCCCGACTCCGCCCCGCAATACCCGTTAAACACTTCCAACTTGTCGGACGTCGCCACAATCTTGGCGAAACTCGCCAGCGGCGTCCCCACAATATCGGCGCCGCGCACCAACTCATCCGGCCGCCCGTCCGGGTACACCCGGTAAACCACCAGCGGGATCACCGTGAACGCTTGCAAACCCTGGCTCCGCGTCGTCGTGTAGCCGCCCGTTACCGATTCAAAGTACAAACCGTATGGCTTCCCCTGACGCTTAATCTCCTCCACCAGCAGCTTCCGCAAATCCGCCTGCGGCACCTTCTTTGTCGAATCCACCACCAGGTTCGATTGCCGCGCCACAATCTCCGCACCCGCCTGCCGCCGCCCGTGGCCGTTGGACTCCGGGAAGCCCGCAATCGGCGATCTCGACAGCAAGAACGTCTTCAAAATGCCCTTTTCCACCACCGAAACGCGCCGCGCCTTCACACCCTCATCGTCGTAGTCGTACCAGCCATAAAGGTCTTCGTCGGCATACCGTTTCAATGTCGGATCGAAGTACACGCTCAGGAAATCCGGTAAAACGTCCTTATTCACCCGCTTGGTGAACGTCTGCCCTTCGGATTCATCCTTCTGGCGATGGCCTTCAATCCGGTGGCCGAAGATCTCGTGGAAGAACACGCCCGAAGCCTTACCCGACAGAATCGCCGGCCCCACAAACGGATCCACCTCCGGTGCCTTCAGCAGCCCCTTCAAATCCGCTATCACCTTATCCACCCGCGCTTCCACCTCTTTGGAATCGGGCAACCGCGTGGGATCGTCGGCCTCAATCGTGTCCGATGTCGCCAGGTCCATCCCGTCAAAAGCCTTCGCTCGCGCTGAAATCACAATGCGCGCGAACGTCCGCCCGTGCTGCAACCGCGTTCCGTCTGTATTCACGAAGGTCTTCACCTCGCGCTGCGACTGGAACGATACCGCCGAATTCAAGATCTCCGGCGACATCGACAGCCGCTTCGACCACGCCCGCAGCCGCTCGGATATCTGTTTCTCGTTTACCTTATAGCTGGCAACTTTCCGGAACTCCACCGCCGCCGGAGCCGCCGAAAAATCATCCGACTGGTCCACGGCCGTCACCTTCACCTGCGTGTCGGCCTTGATGTTGGTCAATCGCACCGACGCCGCCCGGTAGACGCTATCGGTATCCATCCACAACCGGCGCTTCAACGCGTTCGGATTGTCATCCAGCGATACCACCGACCCCATCGTGAACTGCGCAATGTCCCGCGGTTGCCGATGGTAGTTGTCCAGCTTCGGCGTCCCCACACGTACCGTTACGTCTAGGTTACGAACATGTCGCGTGTCCCGCGAAGCCAACAACCCGGAGGTCGCCTCCATCGTCAGGAATTCGTTTTCCGTCACCGCATACGCTGCAAAATACGGTTTCGGATCGCCCTTTTCCTTCAACGTCTGGAAGTTACGATCGAGCTCGGATGCCAGAATCTCCACCAGCTTCGGCGTCTCGGCGGCGGGGCTTGCACCCGCGGCTAAAACGGCCACCAGAAGAGAATTCCGCACGGTCCGAAGCAGAGGCTGCGCATCTAGCGGCATATCCCGCCAGCATATCATGCTGCCTGCGGCAGCCTCCTCGGATTCACGGACTTGGGATCGTTGTTTACGCCCTTTGTTTACGCGCTCTTGGCGCTATACCCTAGCTGACCGGAGCCATCTCCAGCATGCCCTTTTCACGCATCACCGAAAGCGCCAGCCCGTAACGGCCACGCACCCCGGTCTTCTCGAAGATGTGCTTCAGGTGGATCTTCACGGTCCCGGGACGAATTCCCAGTTCCCGCGCAATCTCCTTGTTCTTCATCCCCTGCTCCACCAGTTCCAGCACCTGCTGTTCCCGGGGCGTCAATTCGCTGCGGTGCTGCCGTTCCATCCGGTGAGTGTCACGGAACACGCTGTCGGCCATCCAGCTCGATCCGCCGGCCACCGCCTCCAGGCAGGCGATCACCGTCGAAACATCCGAGGTCTTCCGCAGAATCCCCTTCGCGCCCGACTGCAGGAACCGCAACGCCTCGGCCTCCGTGATCGAGACCCCCCAAATCACTACTTCCGTGGCATGCTGCGAAAGCATCTTCGCCTGCGCCACCCAATCCATAACCGCTTGAATCCCCAACGACTTATCAACCAAACAGACGTCCGGGCGAAGCTGCCGAACCAACTCGCTTGCCGCCGGCAAGGAGTCCGTCCGCCCCAGAAACGTCATGTCGTTACATTGGGCCAGGATCGCGTTCAGACCCTCCGCCGTTACGGGCTGCGATTCGCAGACCGCAATCGTCTTTTTTCCGTGAATGTCCATTGCTTGTTGCGCCTTCCTAAGGGCTACTACCCTCTGAAAACGCATATCGTCCCGCTACCCCAACCTTTTAGCCATCTTCTCAACTATCTGACGGGATACCCCAAAGCGGCTTATGTTTTTCCGGCCCAATGCCGATGAAGAGATTAAGCACGGTTCCGAAAACCGATGGCGGACCGCTACAATTAGGAGAGGAGCTCAGTTGGCAGCGGAAGCTTGGCAAATAGTGTTGGTTACGCCCGGCCGGAAGATCACTTCCGAGTTGCTGCCCCTTGTCTCCAGCGAACTCCCATCCGCGCAAGTCATTGAACTGCAAGGATATCCGCTCGACGGCAAACTCGGCGACTCGGTCAAAGCCGGTAGCATCTGCTTCCTCGATCTCATTACCGATCAGGATCGCGGCCTCGAAGCGCTCACCAGTATCGTCCAGACCTCCCCGCATATCCCCGTCGTCAGCCTCGTCACCGATAGTAATCCACAGTTAATTCTGCAGGCGCTTCGCCTCGGCGCCAAAGACTTCCTCACCCAGCCGTTCACCTCGGACCAATTGCGAACGGTCATAGAGAAGCTCTCGCACCTCATTCCTGAACTCATCAAGGAACAAGGCCGCGTCATTACCGTCATTCCCGCCAAAGGCGGCTGCGGCGCCAGCACCATCTCCTTCAACCTGGCCATGCAGCTCAAAAAGAGCGGCTCCGCCAAAACACTCCTCGCCGATCTCGACCCGGTCACCGGCACCCAGACCTTTCAAATGAAACTGAAGCCCGGCTTCAGCTTCATCGATATCATCAGCCAGGGCGCCGCCCTCGATGCCGATGTCTGGCGCGGCGTGGTCCAATCCTACTCTGGCATCGACGTACTCCTCTCCCCCCAGAATCCCGTCGAAGGCGCCCAGGAAATGGGCGACACCCGGCCCATTCTCGATTTTTCCCGCCGCCTTTACGACAACGTCGTCATCGATCTTGGCAACGCCTACGGCGAATGGGCGCTCAGCGCCGTCCGCGCCTCCGATCAAGTCTTCCTCGTCACCACCAACGAACTGCCCGCGCTCCAGGCCGCGCAACGGGTGATGAGCTACTACGAAAATCACGGCATCGCGCGCCAGGGCATCCATCTCATCATCAACCGCTTCAATCGCGACGTCGGCCTCACCAAAGAGATGATCGAGACCGCCCTCCAAACGGAGATCTATCAGATCGTCGCCAGCGATTATGAAGGCGTCCAACGCGCCCTCCTCGACGGCAAACCCATCCAGGTCTCCACCAGCATCGGCAAACAGATCCAGCAGATCGCCGAACGAATCCTCGGCGTCGATCTGGAAAAACAAAAGAAAAAAACGGAGAAATCCAACTCCGGCGGCGGCCTCTCCGGCCTCTTCGGCCTCTTCTCCCGCAGTACCTGATATCCTTTTGTTTTGTTCCACCTGACGGAAGATAACGCACTCGCCTACCTCGCCGAACGCCAATGGCCCGGCGCCGCGCAGGCAACCATTACCCCCCTCGGCGGCGGCGTCTCCAATACCGTTCTCCTCGCCGAATCCCCCGGCGGCCGCATCGTCTGCAAACAGGCGCTCGAAAAGCTCCGCGTCGAAGCCGATTGGCGCTCCCGGCCCGATCGCACTCTCCGCGAAGCCGACGCCCTCCTGGCCGTCGCCCCCCTCCTCCCCCCCGGCGCCGTCCCCGAAATCCTCTTCATCGACCGGCCCAACTGCATCTACGCCATGGCCGCCGCCCCCGCCACCAGTACCGACTGGAAAACCGCCCTCCTCCGCGGCCATATCGATCCCGCCATCGCCACCGCCGCCGGCCACACCCTCGGTGCCATCATCCGCGGCACCTGGCAACAGCCCGCCTGGGAAGCCCAGTTCGGCGATCAAACCGTCTTCGACGAACTCCGCCTCGATCCCTACTACCGCTTCACCGCCGCCCGCCACCCGGACTGCGCCGCCCACTATGAAGCCCTGATCCAAACCTGCCGCACCCGCCGCGTCTCCCTCGTCCATGGCGACTGGTCCCCCAAGAACCTCCTCACCACCGAATCGGGCGTCATGGCAATCGATTTCGAAGTCGTCCACTACGGCAACCCCTGCTTCGACTTGGGCTTCCTCCTCTGCCACCTGGTCCTGAAGTCCATCCACATGCCCGCCCACGCCCCGGCCCTCAAGGCCTGCGCCCACGCCTTCTGGACTGCCCTCGCCCTGCCCGATGAACTCCCAGGCACCATCGCCCACTTGGGCGGCCTCCTCCTCGCCCGTGCCGACGGCAAATCCCCCGCCGAATACCTCACCCCGCCCGAACGCGACCACCTCCGGCGCGCCGCCAAACAAATCATCAAAACACCCCCCGAATCCATCGAAGAAATCTGGCAATGTCTCTAACAATCAAGAACCTCCACGCTTGGGAGATCCTCGACTCCCGTGGCCGCCCCACCCTCGCCGTCGAAGCCACCCTCTCCGATGGCACCGCCGCCACCGCCCAGGTCCCCTCCGGCGCCTCCACCGGCACCCATGAAGCGGTCGAACTCCGCGATGGCGACCTCGCCCGCTACGCCGGCAAAGGCACCCTCCTCGCCGCCTCCCACGTCAACGGCCCCATCCGCAACGTCCTCACCGGCTACAACGCCGAAGACCAGGAAGCCGTCGACAAAGCCCTCATCGAGCTCGACGGCACCCCGCAGAAATCCAACCTCGGCGCCAACGCCCTCCTCGGCGTCAGCTGCGCCGTCGCCCGCGCCCTCAGCCAGTCCCGCCGCCAGCCCCTTTTCGAAACCCTCTCCCTCGGCAACCCCACCCTCCCGGTCCCGATGGTCAATATCCTCTCCGGCGGTCTCCACGCCGGAGCCAACATCGAGTTCCAGGACTTCCTCATCATCCCCCATGGCTTCAACAGCTACGCCGAAGCCCTCGAAGCCACCGTACGCATGCACGCCGTCGCCGGCCAACTCATCCGCCGCGAAGGCTACACCCTCACCGGCGTCGCCGACGAAGGCGGCTGGGGCCCGCATCTGAAGTCCAACCAGGCCGCCCTGGCCCTGCTCACCGACGCCATCACCGAAGCCGGCTACCACCCCGGCGACCAGGTCTCCATCGCCATCGACGTCGCCTCCTCCCACTTCTACAAAGACGGCGTCTACACCCTGAAATCCGAAGGCCGCACCCTCACCAGCGCCGAAATGGTGGACCTCCTCGTCTCCTGGACCAACCAATACCCCGTCGTCTCCATCGAAGACGGCCTCTTCGAAGACGATTGGGACGGCTGGCGACTGCTCACCGAAAAACTCGCCATCAACACCCAACTCCTCGGTGACGACTTCTTCACCACCAATCCCCGCCGCCTCCGCCGCGGCATCGACGAAGGCTGCGCCAACGCCGTCCTCGTCAAGATGAATCAAATCGGCACCCTCACCGAAACGTTCGAAGTCTGCGACATGGCCAAGTTCGGCTTCTACGCCGCCGTCGTCTCCGCCCGCTCCGGCGAAACCGAAGATTCGTTCCTGGCTGACCTGGCCACCGCCACCGGCGCCGGTCAGATCAAAATCGGCTCCATCACCCGCAGCGAGCGCCTCGCAAAATACAACCGCCTCCTCGAACTCGAAGCCCGCCACGGCCTCGAATGGCAAGGCTTCCGCTTCCTGTCCGACATCCTCGGCGGCGGCGGCCGCTAGCCAAGCTCCCGCGGGGACATGGCGGGCAGTCCGTCCGATATCATTCGACCGAAAACCGTGCTTGCCCGCCATAGCCCGGAGGGTGACGGTGGGTCCCCGAAGGCGCAATACACTCCGCCGAAAACCATTCCCATGCCACGGCCCGACGCACCGGAATTAAAGCAAGCTAGACTAAAAAGAGCTTGCGCAGTATCCTCCATTCCGCAGTGGCCGCGAGCCTCCTATGGGCTTTCGCCCTCGCGCCCCTGCGGCATACCCACGAGGATCATGTTGTCGAAGAACATGCCCATGCGCTACACCACGATCATCATGCTCCCGAAAGCCCGGAGTGGGAAGCGGACGACCATCATTCGGACGCGCGTTTCCATGACTGGATAGCTGGCGACGGAACAGACTCCAGCTCGTTCCATGCAGTGCAAACGGAACTGCTCATCACACCCGTCCCGCTGGCCCGACCGGGTCGAATCGCCGAACGCCGGACGCAGAATCACGATCCACCACAGCGGCGCCATCTCCCGCCACGCGCTCCTCCTGTCTAGCTCAACGAACAGGCCTACCCTCGTAGGCCTGTGATCACCTTTGTCCTGAAGAGTTGAGTCGAAATGAGGTAGCGCAATGCATTGGCCCAAACGAGCCGCCGCTTTTGCGCTGTACGCGGCTGCCGTTTCCGGGCTGTGTACTGCGCAGGAGTGGACCGAAGCAAGTATCGTTGCAGAGTTCTTGAATCAGAGCCCGCAAGCCCGCGAAGCCCGCGCCAGGGTCGCGGTCGCCGAAGCCGAGGCGCGGGGCAGGACCCGTCATAGCAATCCCCGTGTCAACTACAGCCGGGAAAGTGCGGGACTCACTGAGTTCTTTCAGGCCGAACATACTCTTCCCGTCAGCGGGCGCATCAAGCTGCTCCGTCAGTCCGGCGCCTCTTCCGTTCGCGCAACCGTGGCCGAGGGTGCCTTCGATCTCTGGCAGGCCCGAATCGCCCTCCGGCAGTCCTTCTTCCTGCTGCTGGCCACGCAGGAGCGAGAAACCATCTACGCCGCCGCGATCGCCGAAATTGAGCGTGTCATCGGCGTCCTGCGGCAACGGGAAATCGAGGGCGAAGGCTCCAGGTTCGACCGCCTGCGCACGGAGCGAGAGAGAGCTGAACTGCTGGCCGAACTGACCCTCGTGCGCGCGGAGATCGAGATCGAACGCGGGCGGCTACTGGCCTATCTGCGGCCGGACATTCAGATTGGCAAAGTTTCCGGCCAGCTGGAGAGCGCCGTCGCCGCGCCTGATATCGCCGACTTAACTCGGCACGCGATGAACGTCAGGGAAGATGTGAAAGCAGAGCAAGGCCGCCTGGAGCAGTTCCGGTTGGAACAGCGGGCCGCGGAAAAGCTGCGTATCCCTGAGCCAGTCTTAAACGCCGGGCTAAAGCGGGCCGATGTCGGCGGAAATCGCATTGGATTTGGGCCAGTGGTGGGAATATCCATCCCCTTGCTTGTGTTCAACAAAGGGCAGGACGAAGTGGCACGATTTACCGCCGAACAGGAGCGCATCTCTGCCCGCCTGCAGATTCTCACCCGGCAGATTCGATCAGCGATTGAGGGATCAGCGCGGGCATACGCCATTCGCGCGCAGGCCCGCGATAACTTCCGGCGCGAATTAGCCGATAGCGGGCCGGATTTGATTCGAATTGCCACAGTCGCCTATCAGGAAGGGGAGATCGGAATCCTGCAACTTCTCGATGCCTATCGATCCCAGCGGCAGGCGCAGTTACGGATGATTGAGATCCAGTCGGCAGTCAAAGAAGGCCAAATCGAGTTGGAACGAGTCGTGGGAGAGGAGCTGGGCAAATGAAGGCGGCTTACTATCTGTTCTTGCTTGTCGTCCTGATCGGGTGCCAGAAGAAGGAGCCGGTTGCGCGGACAGCCGAACCGGAACCCCATCCGGAGAGCTTCACCAACTGGACCACGAAGTCAGAATTGTTCGCGGAGCATCTGCCGCTCATCACTGGACAAACCAGCCGCTTCGCGGTCCACTTGACGCGCCTAGACACATTCAAACCACTGGCCAAGGGCAAAGTGGAAATCCGTCTCACGGGTGCGGACGGCAAGGCGGCCTCTTTCACGACAGACGCACCTTCACGGCCAGGGATTTTTGGCGTCGATGTAACGCCGGCGGTGTCCGGTGAGTTTAAGGTCTCGATCTCCGTAACCGGCGACGGCCTCAGTGACATACATGAGCTGGGCGAAATGACGGTATCCCCAACCAAGGCGGCGGCGCTCCATGACCATGGCCCAGGTGGCGAAGAGCGAGTCGCATTCCTGAAGGAGCAGCAGTGGACCTTGGATTTCGCTACGGCCATTGTGGAGGACCGCCAGTTGAAAGCCAGCCTGCGCGTGCCGGCGGAGGTATTACCGCGCTCCGGCGGCGAGGCCACCGTCAGCGTGCCGTTCGACGGACGCCTGGCGCCGGGGCCTTTTCCCATCGCGGGAGCTCGCGTCTCCCAGGGACACGTGCTGGCCAGCCTGTGGCCGCCCACCAGCGCCCCCAGCGATCTCTCCCTGCTTGAACTGGCGAAGAACGAGTCAGCCTTGGCACTGCAACTCGCCCGGAAGGACCGCGAACGCGCCGAGCGTCTCGTACAGTCGGGCGCGGCCCCGGGCAAACGGCTCGATGAGGCGCGCACCGTCGAAGCAACTGCCGAGGCGAGGGTGAAGTCCGCCGAGGCCCGATTAGCGCAGTACGATTCGTCAAGCGCCGCGGACTCGACACCCAAAGGAGTCAAACCCTTCGTCATCCGTGCGCCGATTTCGGGCATGATTCTACAGGCAAGCGCGGCCCCCGGCGCAAACGTAAAGTCCGGCGATACACTCTTCAGGATCATTGACGCCGACACCGTATATGTCGCCGCCATCGTTCCCGAGGCGGATTTCCCGCAGATGCGGAATCTGACGGGCGCCGAGTTGGAATTGCCGGGTACGGAGCAGCCTCGATCACTCGGCCAACCCGTCACCGTAGGACGCGTCGTTGACCCGCAGTCCCGAACATTCCAGGTGGTCTACCAGCTCGACAACCGGGATCGCAAAGTCGCCATCCATCAGGCTCTCTCTGTACGTCTGCTGACCAAGGCCTCCAACGTGGCGCCCGCGGTTCCCGAATCGGCCTTGGTGGACGACGCCGGCCGCCCGATTGTCTTCGTACAGGCCTCGGGCGAAGGCTTCATCCGGCGGCCAGTGAAAGTGGGGATCAGGGAGGGTGGCTATGTCGAGGTGACCGAAGGCGTCTTCCCAGGGGAACGCGTAGTCGTCCGCGGCGCGCACTTGGTTCGCTTGGCGACGATGTCCAGTCAAGTGCCGGCGCACGGGCACGTGCACTAAGGACGCCCCATGCTGGATTCCCTCATTCGCTGGTCTCTCAACAACCGCGCGGTCGTCATTTTCTTGGCCGCGGCGCTACTCATCTGGGGCGGGTATTCCAGCCGCGATACCCCTCTCGATGTATTGCCCGACCTGACCGCGCCCACCGTCACAATCCTCGTCGAAGCCCGCGGAATGGCGCCCACGGAAATGGAGGCGCTGGTCACCTTTCCGATTGAGTCCGCCATCAACGGCGCGCCCGGCGTGCGACGGGTGCGCTCGGCAACCGCCGTCGGCGTGGCCGTAATTTGGGTCGAGTTCGACTGGGGCCAGGAGATTCATCGCGCCCGCCAAACCGTGAACGAAAAGCTCACCCTGATCTCGGCAAGTCTGCCCTCTAATGTCGACAAACCGTTTCTGGCGCCCATCTCATCAATCATGGGCGAGATCCTGTTTATCACTGTCGAATCGGACCAGCACTCGGCGATGGAACTGCGGACGGTCGCCGAAAATGTCCTGCGGCGGCGAATTCTCGCCGTTCCGGGCGTGGCCCAGGTCATCCCGACAGGGGGAGAGCAGAAGCAATATCAGGTGCTGGTTTCACCCCAGCGTCTTCGCCAACTCGGCGTCTCGCTCAACGATGTGGAGACAACGCTACGCCAGGGAAGCCAGAATACCTCCGCCGGCTTTCGGGTTTCCGGCGGTCAGGAATATCTAATCCAAGCCATAGGTAGGGCGTCGTCTGTGGAGGCCATCGGCGAGATGGCCGTAACTTCGCGCGACGGCCGGCCGATCCTGGTCCGCGACGTCGCCGAAGTGAAGATCGGCGAGGCATTAAAGCGCGGCGAGGGTTCCCACAATGGAACGCCCGCTGTGGTGATCGGCATCCAGAAACAGCCCGGCGCGAACACCCTCGAACTCACCGCCCGGCTCGACGCCGTTCTCGATGAAATGCAGCGAGGGTTGCCGCCAGGAATGAAGATCGACAAGACGGTGTTCCGGCAGGCCGACTTCATTCAACGTTCCCTGCAGAACCTCACAACGGCCCTGCGCGATGGCGCCATTCTCGTGGTCCTCGTCGTTGTGGTGTTCCTCATGAACGGGCGCGCTGCATTGATCACATTGCTCGCCATCCCGATCTCGGTGGTAACCGCCGTATTGGCCATCAACTGGTTCGGATACACGATCAACAGCATGAGCCTGGGCGGCATTGCCATCGCAATTGGCGAACTCGTCGACGACGCCATTATCGATGTCGAAAACGTAATGCGCCGTCTCCGGGAGAACAGTGCGAAACCAGAGCGGGAGCGCGTGGCGCCGTTGGAAGTGATCTACCGGGCCAGCAGCGAAATTCGCGGCTCGGTCGTCTTCGCAACACTCATCGTCGTACTGGTATTTTTGCCTCTCTTCGCCTTAACGAGCGTGGAGGGGCGGCTGTTGATGCCCTTAGGTTTCGCCTACATCGTCAGCCTCGGTGCCTCCCTGGTAGTCGCGCTCACCATCACCCCTGCGCTTTGCTCCTTCCTTTTGCCCAACGCCGCCTCCGTCCTCCGGGGCCATGAGCCATGGCTGGTTCGGCAGTTGAAGCGGATCTACCGGCCCGTTCTGAACCTCTCCCTCGATCACCCCCTGCTGCTCGTCGGCGCATCGGTCCTGATGCTTGCTGGCGCGGCCGTGGTGCTGTCCCGCATGGGTCGCGCCTTCCTCCCGGAATTCAACGAAGGGACGTTGACGGTCAGCGCGGTCACCCTGCCTGGCACCAGCCTCGCCGATTCCGACAGCCTTGGCCGTGGACTCGAACGGATCCTGCTGGAGATCCCCGAAGTCGTGTCCACCGCCCGGCGAACGGGCCGGGCCGAATTAGACGAACACGTCCAAGGCGTCGAATCGTCCGAACTGGACGTGACTCTGAAAATGAGAGACCGGTCGAAGGACGAGGTACTGCGGCAGATCCGCGAGCGGGTGACGCTGCTGCCGGGAACCAATGTCACCATCGGACAGCCCATCTCGCATCGCATTGACCATATGCTCTCGGGAACCCGCGCCAATGTCGCCGTGAAGGTCTTCGGCGACGACTTGACTCTGCTTCGTTCCCTGGCCCGCCAGGCCGAAATCGCCATGAAAGGAATCCCCGGTGTCGTTGATCTGTCGGTGGAACAGCAGACCGATATCCCCACCGTCCGGGTGAAGGCTCGGCCAGCCGACGCGGCCCGCGTGGGACTACAACCCGGCGAGGTGGCGGAAAAGATCCAGACGGCCTTCGTCGGCCGGGAAGTAAACCGGATTCTGGAGGGGCAAATCAGCTTCCCCCTGGTCGTCCGGTATCCGGAGACCCGCCTGACGGACCTTGCAACCATCGGGGAAACGTTGATCGACGCTCCCTCCGGTGCGAAAATCCCGCTCTCCTCCGTGGCCGATGTGTACGAGGATCGCAGTCCAAACTTCATCAGCCGCGAGGGGGGCCAGCGAAAGATCGTGGTCCAATGTAACGTTGCTGGCCGGGACCTGCTCAGCGTTGTCCAGGAAATTGAAAAGGCGGTCGGCGCGCAGGTGCGGTTGCCATCCGGCTATCGCATCGAATACGGCGGTCAGTTCGAAAGCGAGGCGGCGGCATCCAGGCACCTCCTGGTGCTTGGCGTCGGAGTGATTCTCGCAATTTTATTAATTCTCTCTACCGCCTTCGGGTCCGCCCGCGATGCGCTGATCATCATGCTCAACCTGCCCTTGGCGCTGGTCGGCGGAGTGCTCGGCGTGTACCTGGCAGGCGGCGTCCTGTCGGTTGCCTCTATCATCGGCTTCATCACGTTGTTCGGCATCGCCACCCGGAATGGCATCATGCTGATCTCCCACATCCGCCATCTGCGAGAGGTGGAAGGAGTTTCCGATCTACGCCTCGCTATTGCTATCGGCGCTTCCGAGCGGCTGGCGCCAATCCTGATGACCGCCTTGGCGGCCGGCCTCGCGCTGGTGCCCATCGCGGCCGGCATGGGCAAACCTGGCAGCGAGATCCAAGCGCCCATGGCCATGGTGATTTTGTTTGGCCTATGCACATCTACCGCCCTGAACATGGTGGTGGTCCCGGCTGTCTACTATGCCACCGGGCGACGAAACCAGCAGTACAAAGAATCGGAGAATTCATGAAACAACGGCGTTTGACACTACTGACTGGTACGATCCTCGCCCTCTTCTCGTTGCCCCTGGCGGCGCACGACGACAAGATCCACAAAGCAACCGTCGGTTTGGTTGCCGCCGCCACCAAGGACGGCCTCGACTTGAACACCAAGACCGGAATGGTCAAAGTGAAATACTCCAGCAAGACCACTTTTGAGCTGGACAATAAGCCGGCGGAAAGAAAGAACGTTCGCGTCGGTGACCGCGTTGGCGTACTCGGTTCCAAACTACCGTCGGGGGATCTGATGGCCAACGAAGTCATTCTCGGTGTGCCCGAACAGAAACCCGCCAAAGCGACCGCCGAAAAGAAGTCCGAGCATAAGCACTAAGTCCGGACACCATGCAGCGGGACCGTGGATTCTCCATATGGAGCTGCCGCGGTCCCAATCGCTGAATAAGTACAATTGATTTGACATGGGCAATATTGGCTTTGAGGTATCACTAATCTTCCTCCTAGTAGTCGCCAACGGCGTCTTCTCCATGGCCGAAATGGCGGTGGTATCATCCCGCAAAGCCCGGTTGCGGCAACGGTCCGCCGACGGAAGCCACGGGGCAAAGGTTGCCCTGGATCTGGCGACGAATCCACACGATTTCCTCTCCACGGTACAGGTCGGAATCACCATGATTGGAACCATGGCCGGTGCCTTTGGCGGCGCAACGATCGCGGAGAAGTTTGCCGTCTACCTGAATCAGTTCCCGGCCGTTGCGCCCTACAGTGCTTCCATCGCCATGACCATCGTCGTCCTGATCATCACCTACCTGTCGCTGATCATCGGCGAACTCGTCCCGAAAAACCTCGCCCTCAGCAATGCCGAAGGGATTGCCTGCGCCCTGGCTCCTTCCATGCGCGGACTCGCGCGCCTCGGTTCACCGGCGGTGAAGTTCCTGACCTTCTCTACCCAAATCGTAATGAAGGTGCTGCCCTTTAAACAGTCCGACGAAGCGCCCGTCACAGAAGACGAAATCAAGGTTCTCATCGCCCAGGGCACCGAGCACGGCACCTTCGAGGAAGCCGAACAGGAGATGGTGAAAGGGGTCTTCCGGCTCGGCGATCGACGCATCGTGGACCTCATGCACCCTCGGGGCAGGGTGGTCTTTCTGGATGTGGAAGATACCTGGGAAGGAAACCGCGAAGTCCTGAAAAGCAACTCTCATTCCCGGTTCCCCGTCGTCGAGGGAGACCTCGATCGAATTATCGGGATCGTTCACGTGAAGGATCTGTTTTTGGCGATGGAGTCCGGCGCTGCGATCGATCTCCGAGCCCTCGCCCACAAACCGCTCATCGTCCCGGAAACCGCACCCGCCCTCGAAGTGCTGGAACGTTTCCAGGAATCCGGCGAGCAGATGGCGCTCATCGTGGACGAACATGGCGGTATCGATGGAATGGTGACGCTCGCCGACCTCGTGCAGGCGGTTGTGGGCGACCTCCGCGGCCCCGGCGAGGCCGTGCGCTCCCGGCTGACACAACAAAGCGATCACACCTGGCTCGTCGATGGCGGCCTTCCGGTCTCTGATCTTCTGGAGATGCTCGAACTTCGCGAAATTCCAGGCGAAGACGTTGGCTTCACAACCGTTGGTGGATTCGTACTCGCGCAACTCCATCGCATCCCTGTTCCCGGTGACCAGTTTGCCCTCGAAGGCTGGAAGTTCGAGGTCCTTGCCATGGACGGGAACCGCGTTGACAAGGTCCAAATCACAACTCCTTCCGCCAAAGACTGAAAAAAGTAGAACGCCGCGCTACCCAACTAGTCAAAAATCGAGGCAAGCGGAACGCGCACACCGTGTTCCTGCACTTCCGGCGCCGTAACCGCCAGCAGGTCGCCATGCAGATACCGCGACAGCCTCCGCACGGGCGGATCGGCAACAAAGAGGTATGCCACCCCTGCGGCTTCGTAATCCGCCAACTTGCGCATCAACTCTTCATAGCGGTCGTCCGGCGAGACAATCTCCACCACCGCAACCGGAACATCCTCCGGTATCGCATCGAGTTGCGCAGAGGCAAACACCGCAAAATCAGCCACCCGGAATCGATCGCCGCCAACGCGCAACCGGATCTCCGAAGCTCGAAACAGGAGCTTCTTTTCTTCCCATGGCCGCAATGCATCGGCAAGCCGAATCTGCGTCCGGCTATGGAGATAGGTGGGCGCGGGTCGCTCCACCAACGCCCCGCCATCATAGTCCGGCTCCGGATTTTCGTAGCTGGCCCGAAGGAATTTCTCGATCGGGATCAGCGATTTCATCGCCACGTCGAAAAGATCAGCACCCTTCGCTGGCTAGATAAACGCCTCCACCGACAGCCGGAACCGTTCCGCCAACCGCCGCGCATGCGCCTTACTGATCTCCCGCTTTCCGCTCAGCACCTGCGAAACCACCGCCCGCGACCCAAAAACATCCACCAGGTCCACCGGCCGCAGTTCATTCTGCTCCATCAAGTACAGCAGCACCCCCAGCGGCGGCACATCCGGAGGCGGTACCGTCCGATCCTCATATTCCGTACACAGATGCGCCAGCAGCGCCTGTAATTCTCTCTCCTCGGCATTCAAATCTCGTACATCCTCTGCAAGATCCAGTGCCTCCAACTCCGCGGCCAGCCGCGCAAACTCTTCGTCCGATTGAATCATCCGGGGGCGGTGCTTCTCGAGCAGACGGCCGTATTCCTTTTCGTCTAGAACGCCCAGTTGTGCCATATGTTCCTCTCGGATTCCCGGTGCGTCAGCAGCGCCTTCACGTAAATCCGTCGATTCCGCCAACTCACTACTGTGATTAACCGGAAACTGTTCCCCTGAATATTGAAGATCAGGCAGCGGCCCACTTGATCAGCACTTGGAATCGCCGCCCTGCACGCTGCAAGGTGATTCCAGTTCCCGGC
The DNA here is from genome assembly GCA_044358225.1 of Bryobacteraceae bacterium. GTDB lineage: Bacteria > Acidobacteriota > Terriglobia > Bryobacterales > Bryobacteraceae. The sequence continues at coordinate 29,301 of JBIKOG010000080.1, forward strand.
TTTCGCAACCCTCCACCAAGCCTCTAAACTGACTTGGGCATCGGGATGACGAACCATCATCTCCCGCAGCGCAACGCGATTGATCACGTTCACGCCTCGATGTTAGCAAATTGCTACCATCAACAGGAAAGCCCTACTCCTTCAAATTAATCGTCCCCCGGCACCCCGCCGCCCCGCACTTACAAACCACCCGTTCCACGTCTTTGTCGAAACGGTAATCAATCGTCAGCTCTTCCCCCGGCTGAATATCTCGCTTCGCCTTATACAAAATCCGCTCGTTCAACACCTGCGCATAGCAGTTCGGCTCGCAGCAGTGGTTGATGA
>JBIKOG010000379.1:0-5293 GCA_044358225.1 Bryobacteraceae bacterium
ATCTGCTCCACCGTCTGCGCCCACCCGCCCATCGCCGCGAAAATCGAATAAAACAGGATGCTCAGCCCCATCGCCCGCGTCCGCCCAATCCGGTCGCCCAGGTTCCCCAACGCCACCCCGCCCACCGCCGCCCCCAGCATCAGCCCCGCCGTAAACCGCGCAAACCAGTCCCCGCCCGCCGTCGCCGTGAACGCTCCGCCCAGCAGCCCCTTCGATACCGACAACGCCGCAATCGGCATCAGCCCCAGCTCCACGCCGTCAAACAACAATCCCAGAAACGCCGCCGCCAACACCGCCTGCCGCGCCGTCCGATTCATTTCCATTCCAGCTAGTGTATAGTGACGCTTTCAGCTATGAATACTCGACGCCTCTTTCTCGGCGCGGCCGGCGCCCTGGCCCTCACCCGCCGCCTCTCCGCGGCCCCGTCGGATTCGGTCCGCATCGGCATCATCGGCGTCGGTGGCCGCGGCAACGCCCTCATGACGCAGGAGCTTTCCCGCGTCCCCGCCGCCCGCCTCACCCATCTCTGCGACGTCGATCAGGCGCGCCTGGAAAAGGCCCAAACGGCCGCCGATAAAGCCGGCTACGGCAAGGTCCGCGGCAGCGCCGATCTCCGCCGCGTCCTCGAAGATAAAGAGGTCGACGCCGTCATCATCGCCACCCCCGACCACTGGCACGCCCCCGCCGCCATCCTCGCCTGCGCCGCCGGCAAGGATGTCTACGTCGAAAAGCCCGTCTCCCACAACCTCCGCGAAGGCCGCCTCCTCGTCGAATCCGCCCGTAAATACAACCGCGTCGTCCAGGCCGGCATGCAGTCCCGCAGCCGTCCCAGCACCATCCGTGCCATCGAAATCGCCCACTCCGCCCGCCTCGGCCGCGTCCTAATGGCCAAGGCCTGGAACTCCCAGCACCGCGCCGACATCGGCAAAAAGCCGAACGGCCCCCTCCCGCCCGGCTTCGATTACGACACCTGGGTCGGCCCCGCCGAAATGGTGCCCTTTAACGAGAACCGCCATCACTACAAGTGGCACTGGAGTTGGAACTTCGGCACCGGCGACATGGGCAACGATGGCGCCCACCAGATCGATCAGGCTCGCTGGGCCCTCCAAACCGATCTCCCCGTCCGCGTCAGCGGCGCCGGCGCGAAATACTTCTTCGACGACGATCAAGCCACGCCCGACACCATGAACATGACCTTCGACTACGGCAAGAAAGGTCTCGTCTGGGAGATGCGCATCTGGCACGATTACGGCCTCGAAGGCATCGACAACGGCGTCGCCGTCTACGGCACCGAAGCCTTCCTCCACATCGGCCGCTGGAATCGCAAATGGGGCTACCGCGTCTTCGATAAGTCCGGCAAAATGACCGAAGAGTATCAGGACAACGAACCGGACTTCCACATGCAGAACTTCATTGACTGCATCAAGTCCCGCAAACGCCCCAACTGCGACATCGAAATCGGCCACATCTCCAGCGCCCACTGCCACCTCGGCAACATCGTCCACCGCACCGGCCGCAACATTGCGTTCAACGCTGCCAACGAATCCATCCCCAACGACGCCGAAGCAAACGGCCTCCTCCGCCGTAAGTACCGCAACCACTGGGCTACCCCGAAAGGAGTCTGATGTTACTCCGTCGCCACTTACTCCTCGCCGCCGCCCTGCAAGCGCAAACACCCAAAATCATCCCCCTCGGCAACGCCGCGTCTTTCTACGTCGGCGACGATTGGGACAAGCCTTTTCTCTATCCCCTGCGCACCGTCAAAGGCCGCAATCTCTCCCGCCGCCATCCGCTCGAATCCCTCCCCGGCGAAAACACCGATCACGCCTGGCACCGCGGCCTCTGGTACGGCCACGGCCTCGTCAACGGCCACGATTTCTGGCGCGAACTCGGCCGCGATAAAACCGCCCGCCTCGTCCTCGAAGGCCAGCCCAAAACCAGCAAAAACGCCGTCGAAGCCGCCTTCGCCATGCGCCCGCCGCAAGGCCCATCCCTCGGCACCATCCGCCAGCGCTACGTCATTGCCGATACCAAAGACGTCCGCCGCATCCAAGCCACCATCCATATCCAAGCCAACCAGAAAGTCCCCCTGACCTTCGGCGATACCGACGACGGCGGCTTCGGCTTCCGCCTCTCCGACGATTTCCGCGAAGACCGCGGCGGCCACCTCCGTAACTCCGAAGGCCTCGAAACCACAAAGAACGTCTGGGGTAAACCCGCCCGCTGGGTCGATTACGCCGCCACCATCGATGGCGCCCCCGCCGGCGTGTCCATCTTCGACCACCCCCAAAACCTTCGCCACCCCTCCCAGTGGCACGCCCGCGGCTACAGCCTCTGCGCCGCCAACCCCTTCGCCTCCCGCAGTTTCAGCAAAAACAAAGGGCCCGACGGCGCCTACACCCTCCCCGCCGGCCAAACCCTGAAACTCCAATACGCCGTCGAAATCTACGAAGGCCTCCGCTCCCCCGCCGAAATTGAAGCCAGCTATAGCGCCTGGGCCGCCAAGTAGTTACACGTTTAACGTAACTATCGCCCGCGTGCCTGCGCCTAACTGACACTGTCGTATACGGGTAAATCTTTGGACTGCTGTACTGGACTTCGATCTGCCTGCCAAACTGTTTCTCCTCGCCGCTCTCTCCGCCTGCGCCGCTGAGCTACGCCTGATCGATTTCCGCGCCGATCCCGAACCCCACACCAAAACGCATTTCACGCCCCGCCACTTCGAATCCAGCACGGATTGGTCCGCCCATCGCGCCGAAATCCGCCGCCGCGTCCTGATCGCCGCCGGCCTCTGGCCCATGCCCCAACGCGGCCCCGCCCGAACCATTCCCTTCAGAGAAATCCAGCGCCCGGGCTACATCGTCGAGCGCCTCCTCATCGAAACCCTCCCCGGCTTCTTCGTCGGCGCCAACGTCTACCGCCCCACAGCGAACCCGGCCACCCGTAAACCTGCCGTCCTGGTCGCCCACGGCCACTGGAAACACGGCCGCGTCGAACACACCGACGCCTACTCCGTCCCCGCCCTCTGCGCGCTCCTCGCCGCGAATGGCTACGTCGCTCTCGCCTACGACATGGTCGGCTACAACGACACCCGCCAGGTCCCCCACAAATTCGGCGACACCGCCGAGGAACGCCTCTGGTCCTTCGGCCCGCTCTCCCTCCAGCTCTGGAATTCCCTCCGGATGGCCGACTATCTCTCCACCCGCCCCGACGTCGACCCCCAACGCCTCGCCATCACCGGCGCCTCCGGCGGCGGCACCCAGACCTACCTCCTCGCCGCCGTCGACGACCGCATTCAAATTTCCATCCCCGCCGTCATGGTCTCCGCCCACTTCCAGGGCGACGATCCCTGTGAAATGGCCCCCGGCCTCCGCGTCGGCACCAACAACGTCGAACTCGCCGCCGCCTTCGCCCCCCGCCCCATGCTCCTGCTCTCCTCCACCCGCGATTGGACCAGCCACGCACCCTCCGTCGAGTTCCCCGCCATTCAAGAGATCTACTCGCTCCTCGGCGCGCCCACCCATGTCGAATCGCTCCACGTCGACGCCGAACATGGCTACAACGCCGATCAACGCCAGGCCGCCCTCCGCTTCCTCGGCAAGCACTTCCATATGCCGTCCAACGTCCCTGAACCCGCCGGCATCACCGCGCCCCAACTCGATCTCCTCATCGGTCCCGATGCCGCCGCCAGCATCTCCGGCGCCGTCAATCGCCACGGCGTCTTCCGCGCCTGGCAGCGCCTGCTCACCGCCCGCAATGAAGCCACTCCCCCCTCCGAAAAAGCCATCCTCCTCCGCGCGCTCACCGGCGGCCAGTGGCCCGCCAAAGTGCTATTCGTCGCCACCCGCGGCACCGGCTTCGTCCACCGCGATGGCGCCGATGACATCGTCCCCGCCCGCCTCCTCCCCGGCTCTCCCGCTACCCCCGTCCTCGCCGTCCACTCCGCCGGCATGGCCGCCGCTGAAAAACTGCCCGACGCCCTCGCCGCCCGCCGGCGCGGATCCCAACTCCTCGTACTCGATCTCTTCGGCACCGCCTCCGCCATCCCCCCGCCCAAAGGCCGCCACGGCGATCACCTCGTCTTCCACTATGCCGACGACGCCAACCGCGTCCAGGACATCCTCACCGGCCTCGCCTGGCTCGCCCGCGGCGGCGCCAAGCCACGCCTCGTCTGCGGCCAAAGTGCCGCCGCCTGGTGCCGTCTCGCCGTCGCCCTCGCCCCCATCGAACTCGGCGTCGATTACGACGAACCCCGCCACCGCCAACTCCTCATCCCTGGCCTCGCCGCCGCCGGCTACCCCCAACCCCGCGACTAGTTTCGATATCATGGCCCCTGCGCCCATGACCGCCTTCCCAACCGATTTCTCCGCCGCCATCCGCTCGCCCCAAAATCCCTATCCCGTCCTCCGTGGCGATGCCAATCGCCTCCGCTGGTTCCCACGCCTCATCCGTCCCGATGTCCGCGCCGCCGCCCTCCTACTCCTCGAAACCCACCTTTCTCCTCACCTCCGTCTCGTCCGCAGCCCTGTTGACCCCGCCCTCATCGCCAACATGACCCGCAACTACTCAGAGGCCCTCCCCAAGTCCCTCCGTAACCACACGGCCATGCTCAACGATCCCCGCTCGGCCGCCTCCAAAGCCGCCAAAGCCATCGGCCTCACCGCCTTCCTAACCTCCCCCTCCCTCAAGGACTTCGCCGAACGTGTCTCCGGCTTTGAACTCGCGCAATCCCCCGGCCTCCAGGTCATCTGCTACCACCCCGGCGATTACGTCGGCCCTCACAATGACCACCACCCCGAAGAGCCCCATCTCCGTGACGGCTACGTCGACCTCCAAATCACCCTCACCAACGACGACGTCGCCCACCAGTCTCTTCTATACGAAAACGGTGGTCTCTTCAACGAAATCGTCGACATCGCCATCCCCTCCGGCGTCAGCGTCTCCCACCTGCCCTTTTGGCATCAGGTCACCCCGCTGCAGCCCCGCCGGGGCAGGGAAGCCACCGCCCGTCGCTGGCTCCTCCTTGCTTCCTTCGTCCGTCGCTAGGCCTACAGTGCGGAATACCCCGTAAGGTGTAGTTACCCCGGACGGGATACGTCACCAAACTCTTCCCCGTAGGTCTTCGCATGCAGTGTTTCCCACCCCGTCTGCCCGTAAGCTCGAAGAGGGAAGGAAACTAATACCGTGAATAAACTGAAAAACTACATCGTGACCGCTCGCCTTTGGAAGGACACCCGAGGGCAGGACCTGATCGAATACGCCCTCATGGCTGGCTTCGTCGCCGTCGCCGCCG
>JBIKOG010000159.1:0-17613 GCA_044358225.1 Bryobacteraceae bacterium
ACCCGATCAAGTATCGGCAAGACTTCCTCTGCGAATTCATCCAGCCAGCCGACAGGCTGGTGACGATGGAAATGATCAACCGCATGATGCGCACCGACATCGACCAGTGGTACTTTCCGCCACTCTTTCACGACCACGTCCCGGCCCCCAAAAAGCCCCCGGACGTAAAGGAATAGCAATCACAGTCCGAAGCCCCCGTTAGAACCAGTAACCGGGCTTGTCCCCCGGAGCCCGCAGGGCGAAGGGGGATACTTTCCACCCCTGTTCCACGACCACGTCCCGGCCCCAAAAAGCCTCCAGACGTGAAATAGAGCGGCCCCAAGCGCCTTGGCTCACCCCATCGCGCCCATGGACACACGATCTTTGACATCCCGAATATACCCACTACAAAGCGGCTGCTCCACCCAAAGGAGCAGCCGCGGGCCGGCCCACTGTGATATATCATTCGGTGCCATGCTCCCACGCCGCGAACTCCTCAAATCTCTCTGGGCCGCCCCCCTTCTAGCCCAATCCGCCAAAGGCCTCCCGCCCCTCACCATCAAAGACGTGAAGGTCATCGCCACCAGCGCCGGCCGCGGCTACCGCTGGATCTTCATCAAGATCATCACCAGCGAACCCGGCCTCTACGGCATCGGCTCGGCCAGCAACAACTTCCAGCCCCACGCCGTCATCGCCGCCATCGAAAAGCACCTCGCCCCGTGGTTAATCGGCAAAAATCCAGAGCAAATCGAAGACCTCTGGCAGAGCGGCCACCTCCGCACCTACTGGCGCAACGGCCCCGTCAACAACAACGTCCTGAGCGGTATGGACATGGCCCTCTGGGACATCAAAGGCAAGCGCGCCGGCATGCCCGTCTACGAACTGCTGGGCGGCAAAGTCCGCAACGCCGTCCCGTGCTACGACCACATCGCCGGCCGTACCAAGGAGCAAATCGTCGAGAACATCCAAAAGTCCCAAGCCCTCGGCTACCGCCACATCCGCGTCCAAATGGGAGCCTACGGCGGAGGCGGCTTCATCCCCAACCCAGCCGGCGGCCAGGCCTTCGACGAAGACGTCTACGTCGACACCATCCCGCCTCTCTTCGAATACGTCCGCAGCAAAGTCGGCAACACCCCCAAGCTCTGCCACGACGTTCATAGCCACCTAAGCGGCATCAACGCCGTCGAGTTCTCCCGCCGCATGCAGCCCTACCAGATGTTCTTCATCGAAGACGTCCTCAGCCCCGAACAGCTCCCCTGGTACAAGCAGATCCGCCAAACCAGCACCACCCCCCAAGCCGTCGGCGAGCTCTTCACCCACCCCTTCGAATACCTCCCGCTCATCAGCGACCGCCTCATCGACTTCGTCCGCTGCCGCGTCTCCTCCATTGGCGGCATCACCCCGGCGAAGAAGCTGGCAGCGTTTTGCGAACCCTACGGCGTCCGAACGGCGTTCCAAGAGGGAGGCGACAACGACCCGGTCAACCAGATCGCGGCCTACCACGTGGACATCTCCCACCCGGCCTTCGGGATTCAGGAGGAGAACCACTTCCCCGACGTCGCGAAGGAAGTAGTAACCGGCGCCGGCGAAATCCGCAAAGGCTCTCTCTACGGCAACGACAAACCCGGCCTGGGCATCGACGTGAACGAGGCGCTAGCGGCCAAGTACCCTCTCCAACCCGCCGGCAAAGGCTACGAATACCCCCTCGACCGCGCCATGGACGGCACCGTCGTCAAACCCTAGGATTCCCCCTGGTACCGTGACACCGGGAAAGTCCGAAACCACGGACTTCCCCGGTACAGTCCTAATCCACTACGGCAACGCCGCCACCACCGGCAAAATAATCGCCGACGCCTTCGCCCCGCCGTGAAACACCGTGTTCGTCGCCTTCCGCCCGCGCCCCGCCGTCGCCAGCGCCTCCCCCGTATTCGGGTTCACACTGAACTGCGGAAAGTTGCTCGACATGATGTCCACCCGGATCCGGTGCCCTTTCTGGAACTCCACCGCCGTCCCAACCATATCCACCGTGAACTCATAAGTCTGCCCCGGCTTCAACAACTCCGCGCGAGTCAGCCCGTTCCGGAACCGCGCCCGCAGAATCCCCTCCGCCACGTTCATCGCATACCCGCCGGGCGAGACGTCCACCAGCTTCACCATCCAATCGGTATCCGGCCCGTCCGTCGACGCAAACAGCGACATCTTCACCGGCCCCGCCACGGTCACCGGCGCGTCCAGCACCGCCGACGTATAGCTCAACACATCGGCCCGCCCCTCAATCGGCCGCTGGTCCACCGGCCCGGCCACCGTCGGCGACCCGCAGCAGTTGTTCCCGCCCAACGTCGGCACCGGGTTCTCCGGATCCGCCACATACGCCAACTGCCCCGCCGCCCCCGGTTTCTCAAACGTCAACCCCTTATCCGCGGCCAAATACAGCGGCTTGTAAACCGTCCCCGGCACCGGCCAGTCCTTCTCCTTCCGCCACTTATTCGCACCCATGTAGAAGATCTCCACAGGCGGCTCCGTATCCACGCCGTTCTTCACGTCCTTCAGCCACCGGTCAAACCACCGCAGCTCGTACGAGAACATGTCCCGCATCGCCACATCGCCGAAATCCTGCTCCCCGAACTTCCGGCTCGGCCCATGGCCCCAAGGCCCGATCAGCATCTTGGCGCCCTTGCCCTTCATGCCGACATACCCGTTGATCGTCCCCGCCAGGAAGATGTCCCACCATCCGCCCATCGTATGCACCGGCACCTTGATCTTGTCGAACCGGTCCTCCACCCCCGCGCCCTTCCAATAGGCGTCGTAGGTCTCGTGCTTAAGCCAATCCCGGTAATGCCCCACCACCGAATGGGAGCTCTCCAAATCGCCCGTCCCCAGCGGCACATGGCGCAGGATCACATCGTACTTCAACGACTCCGGCGACGTCTTATCCGTGTGCCAGTTCTGCGGCTGCATGATCCGGTGCGGCATCCGCACCACGCCCCAGCCGAAGTTGAACGACAGCCGGTACGCACCGCCAAAATAGGCCCAATTGTGATAGATGCTGGTCGACGCCACCCCCGGAAACATCGCCTGCAAGTGCGGCGGCGCCTCTGCCCCGGCCAGCCACTGGTTGTTCCCCAGATAGGACCCGCCCTGCGACGCCACGCGCCCGTTTGACCACGCCTGCTTCGCCGCCCACTCGATCGTGTCGTGCCCGTCCTTGCCCTCGTCCATGAACGGGGTCCACTTCCCCTCGCTCTCGAACCGCCCGCGCACGTCCTGGTTCACCACGGCGTACCCGTTCTGGGCAAACTTAAACAGCGCCGAATGCACCCCCTCCCGCTGCACGCCATACGGCGTCCGAATTACGATCACCGGGAACTTGCCCTCCCGGGCTGGCCGGTAGACGTCGGCGTAGAGCGTCACCCCGTCGCGCATCTTCACCGCCACGTGGCTATCCACGCGGACGTTCTCCTGAGCCATCAGCCCTCCCGCCAGCAGTGTGCCGGTGACAAGTAAACCAATCTTCATCATCCTGAGAATATATACCGGTAACAGCCGCCAAGCCAGCCGTATCCTACAAATATGCCCCGCATTTTGATGTCGTTGCTCCTTCTATTCACCGCCCACGCCTGGGCCCAGGGCCCGATTGAGATCGTCCGCGCCACATACGGTGCCGCCCGGACCCAGGTCGACGTCACCGAAAAGGTCCGCGCCGCCTTGGTCAACGGCGCCATCCAGCTCACCGTCCGCGGCGAGAACCTCGGCGGCGATCCCGTCCCCAACACCCCCAAGACCCTCACCGTCATCTACCGCGAAAACGGCGCCCGCCAGACCGTCCGCGTCAACGACTTCGACACCCTGCGGCTCGGCGTCACCTTCCGCGTCACCAAGGCCCTCTACGGCGACGGCCGCCGCATGAAGGACGTCACCGACATCCTCAACGCCAAGGTCACCGCCAACCGGATCGAGCTTGCCATCACCAACGCCAACCTCGGCGGCGACCCCGCCCCGGCGGTCAAGAAGAGCCTAACCGTCGACTACGAGTTCAACGGCACCGCAGCCCAGGTCAAGCTCGCCGAAGGCCAGACGCTCATCCTCCCCCCGGCGTCCGCCGCGATGCCATCCCAGCCTGTGTCAGCCCTCCGGATCCTCCGCGCCACCTACGCCGGAGCGAACGTCACCAACGCTGTGGCCGCCCGGGTGACCAATGACACTCTGGAACTCCCCGTCTCCAGCAGCACGCTGAACACCGACCCCGCCCCCGGCCAAATCAAGACCCTCACAGTCGAGTACGAATACAAAGGCCAGCGCCAAACCGCCTCCGCGAGGGACGGCGAAACCCTCCGCCTGAACGCGCCAGCCGCGGCGTTGCGGATTCTCCGCGCGAACTATGGGGGTGCCAACGTCACCACAGCCGTCGCCGCCAGGGTCGCGAATGACCGCCTGGAACTCCCGGTCTCCAGCACCACCCTGAACACGGACCCCGCTCCCGGCACAGTGAAAACCCTCACCGTGGAGTACGAGCTAAACGGCCAGCGCCAAACGGCCTCGGCCCGGGACGGCGAGACGCTCCGCCTGAACGCCCCAGCCCCGGCGCTAAAGATCCTCCGCGCCACCTACTCCGGCGGCCGCCGTGCCAGTGCCGATGTAACCAACGCCGTCGCCGCCCGGGTCGCCAACGACACCCTGGAGCTCACCGTCAACGGCGACTCGCTCGGCGTCGATCCCGCCCCGGGCACCGTTAAAACGCTGACCATCGAATACGAACTGAACGGCCAGCGCCAGACCACCACCGCCAAGGATGCCGAGATCGTCATCCTTCCCGGCATCGTGAGCTTCACCATCTACAGCGCCACCTACGGCGTCCAGGGCCGTACGCTCGATGCCACCCGCGCCGTCACAGCCCGCCTCTCCGGCAACCGCCTGGAACTCCCCGTTACCGGCGACACCCTCGGCGGCGACCCCGCTCCCGGCGTGGTCAAGACGCTCACCGTGGACTACGAACTGAACGGCCGCCGCCGCACCGCCACGGCCCAGGATGGCGAGACCCTCCGTCTGCCCGGTGGCGGCACGGCGACCACCCCCGCGACGCCCGGTCTCACGAAGGGCCCCGTTGTCGCTCAGGTTACCGACGCCATTCGCCCCCGCAACACCGGCGCCTGCCTCTACCGCCAGCCGAACTACGGCGGGGAAGCGGTCTGCGGCTCGTCCCAATCGGCCCTCTCCGGTGGCTTCCGCTCCATTCGCATGAATGGCGCCACGGCGGTGGAGGTCTTCGACCAAGCCAACTTCGCCGGCCGCGCGCAGACCATCACGGCCGACACCCCGGATCTGCTACAAGTTCCCGGCAGCTTCTGGCGCTACGACAGCGCGGCCATGATCCAGTCCCTCCGCGCCCGTTAAAACAGCAGCTTCAAGGCCAGCGTCAGGGTGGCGATGGCCGCGGCGGGCGGGTCGATGTGCGTGTCGCCGTGGTTCAGGAAGGCCCGGGCGTACAGCTCGCCCAGCACCGCTCCGGCCACACCCGCCCCGCAACCGGCGTAGAGGTTCCCGCCGCTCGCCGCCGTCGCGATCGCGGCGGGCAGGGCGATGTGGTGCCAGACCGGGATAGTGGTTCCGGTGTGCAGGAAGATGAGCCCGGTGGCGGCAAAGCCAAACCCGGCCACGTCCCCGCCCTTGGCCACGCCGATGATGTTGGTCAGAAAGGCCGAGCCCAATCCAAGCACGGCGCCGATGGTGGCCACCTGCGGCCAGTCGCGCTGGAAGGCCAGCCATTCGCCAGGCTGCGAGCGGTCGCCCATCAGTCCGGTCTTGCCGAAGGCGAAGCGGACGATGACGGCGGAGAGGAACACGGTGAGTGCCACCGAATCGGTCATCGGGCCGATGGGGGTACCGGCGATGGCAGCCTGCAGCACGAAGCCGATCACGCCGAACAGCCCGCCGACGATCAGGACATCCGGACGGTTGACGCCAGCGAGGCCCCGGCCCAGGTCGCGCCCGGTGGCGTGATGGCCGGACTTAGCCGCGAAGGCTGCGGCGGCCACGCCGCCGGCGAAGCTGATATGCGGCCCGAGCAGCGGCCCGAAGGCGACGTTGCCGATGAACTCCTTGCCCCCGCCGGCGGCCGCAATGGCCACCCCGATCAGGACAAAGATGCCGGTAAAGATGAAGGCGGCGCTGGCGCCGAGCGCGGCGCCCAGGGCGCCTCCGGCAAAGGCCACGGGCAAAAGAGACCAGTCGATCGTCATAAGGAGTCGCGGTTGCCTAGTTTATCAGCCGCAGCGACCACGGCCACAACACAGGCCCGGACAAACCCCAAATCAAGGACTTTCCTGGTGTCACGGTACCAGGGGAAATCTGAGGCGGTCGGGGGCCGCCGTTGTCCGATCCGGCGGTCGGGTAAACCCTAAATCAAGGGCAATGCCGGTAGCCCGGCTCCAGGAGCAATCTGACGTGCGAGGTTGTGGGGGCGGCGTGCTGAGTCGCGGGTCAGGGAATTCCGAAATCACGGACTTCCCTGGTTACCCGGTACCCAGGGAAATCCGAGCGGAGGGGCTATTTGAGGAGGCGGAGGGAGCGGAGGAAGGCTTCGGTGCGGGCGACCGTGTCCGGGTAGAACTTGCCGCCCTCGCGGGTCTGGTTGAAGAAGCCATGCTTCTGGCCTTCGTAGGGCACCAGTTCGCAGCGGCTGCCCACCGCTCGCAGGCGGGCGCAGAAGGCCTCCGCATTCGCGAATGGCACCGTTGTGTCCGCTGTGCCGTGGAACAGGATCGCCGGGGGCGTCCCCTTCGTCACGTGGTGGACCGGCGAGGCCTCGGTCTCGCGGCCGGCTACCTTCTCGGCGCCGTAGCCGGCGGCCGTAGTGTCGACCACGGGGTTGAACAGGACGAGCGCGGCGATTCGGTGATCTGACGGCGGGAGGATGGCCGCCGATGCCGCCACATGGCCCCCCGCGGAGCCCCCGGCGGCGACGATCTTCTTCGGGTCAATGCCCAGCTCCTTGGCGTGCTGGCGGACGTAGGCGACGGCGGCCTTGCCATCGGCGATGGCGTCGAAGGGGGTGGTGTTGTGGCGGCTCTTCACGCGGTAGTCGGCGCAGATGGCGACGGCTCCCTTCTCGGCGAAGTGGCGGGCGTGGGGCTCGAACTGCTTGACCGTACCGCCGGTCCAGCCGCCGCCGAAGAAGAAGACGATCCCGGTTCGTTTCTGGTTCGCTTTCCAGTCGGCGGGCTTATAGACGTGGAGCTGGAGGCCCGGTTTGTACTCCTGGCCGAAGAGGAAAGACGCCGTCAAGAGGAACCACACGCTTGCAAGCCGCATACCCGAAAAGCTTAGACTATTCCCATGCTGCTTCGCGCCCTCCTGATCACTTTACTTGGATTTGCCGCTGCCGTTGCGCAGGATACGTACTGGTCCCAGTGGCGCGGGCCGCGCGCGACGGGCTACGCCCCGAAGGCGCATGACCTGCCGGTGAAGTGGTCGGAGACGGAGAACATCCTGTGGAAGGCCAAGATGCCGAGCTGGTCGGCGGCGACCCCGGTTGTCTGGGGGGACACGGTCTACGTGACCACGGCCGAGGCTGGGTTCGTGAACCCCACCTACGACACCAAAAAGCTGAGCCGGAAGGGGGAGGCGACGAGCGACAAGATCTTCCTGCTGGCGCTGGACCGCAAGACGGGCAAGGAGAAGTGGCGCGCCACGGTGGACACGGGCAACCAGCTGTTCCGGAAGCAGAACTCGTCGTCGCCATCGCCGATCACCGATGGGAAGCATGTCTGGATCATGACCGGGAACGTCCGGCTGTTCTGCTTTACGGCTGGGGCGGGGAAGCTGGTTTGGAAGCGGGATCTGGTGGAGGACTACGGGCAGGTGGGGCTGAACCACGGCTATGCGTCGACGCCGCTGCTCGATGGCGACCGGTTGTATGTCCAGGTGATCCACGGCTACCGGTCGGAGAACCCGTCGTATACGGCGGCCTTCGACAAAGCCACGGGGAAGACGGTGTGGAAGGAGCTGCGTCCGGCGCCGGGCATCGTGGAGTCCAAGGACAACTACGGGACGCCGCAGATGGCGGTGGTGAATGGGAAGAAAGAGCTGATCGTCTTTGGCGGCGATATCGCCACCGGGCAGGATCCGGCGACGGGCAAGGAGCTGTGGCGGATGGGCGGGTTCAACCCGTCGGCGTTCCAGATGAACCGGACGATCGCGGGGCTGTTGACGGTGGGGGATCAGATCGTGGTCGGAGCCAACCGCGGGAACCCCTACATGGGCTTCAAGGCCGGCGGACGCGGGGATGTGACGGGGAAGGCCGAACTGTGGTCGAACAAGCTGGGGCCGGACGTGCCGACGTCGGCCACCGATGGCACGCTGCTCTATGTGCTGAAGGACAACGGGACGGTGAACTGCCTGGACCTGAAGACGGGCAAGCCGGTGTATGAGAGCCAGCGGATCGCGTTGGGGACGTATAGCTCGTCGCCGCTGATCGCCGATGGGAAGATCTACGCCATCAACGAGGAGGGGACGACGACGGTGTACAAGGCCGGGCCGGAGTTCCAGATCCTGGGCGAGAGCAAGCTGGACGGCTACACGCTGGCGAGCCCGATCGCGGTGGACGATCAGCTGTTCATCCGGACCGGCGAGGCGCTCTACGCGATCGGCCGGAAGCGGTAGTCGGGGAAGACTTTGGCGAGGTCCGCTGCCGGGTTGTGGTGGCGGATGGCGGTGGCGAGGACATCGCGGAAGTCGGTGGTGACTGCCAGGTCGCGCTGTTGGTAGAGCTGCTCCTGCTCCAGGCCGGGCCACGTGCCGTGGACCTTGCCGCCCGGTAGCGCGCCGCCGAGTGTGAACATGACGTTGGCGTGGCCGTGGTCGGTGCCGCGGGTGCCGTTTTCGCGGGCGGTGCGGCCGAACTCGCTCATGGTGACGATGGTGACGTCGTTGACCTGTTCGCCGAGGTCCTTGTGGAAGGCGGCGAGGGACTGGGCGAGGTCGGTGAGGAGCTGTTCCAGGCGGGCAGGCTGGCCGGTGTGGGTGTCCCAGCCGGTGGTGTCGGCGAAGGCGTATTCGAGGCCCGCGCCGGCCTTGATGACCGTCGCGATTTGGGCGAGGCCCTGGCCGAGGCGAGAGGCGGGGTAGGTGGCGGTGCTGGCGGGTTTGTTTTTGTTGATGGACTCGAGGAGACGGATGGCTTCGAAGGTGTCCTTGCCGGTGCTTTTGAGAGTGGCATCGGGGGACTGGGCGTACATGGACATGAAGTCCTTCTGGGCGTTGTCGCGGACCTGGAAGCCGGCGAGGGTATTGACGGCGACGGCGGGGGCGGGTCCGCGGAGGCTGCGGGCGAGGGTGCCACCCATCGAGAGGGCGCGGACGGGGGAGGGGGTTTGGGCGGCGGGGATGGCGCGGTTGAGCCAGCCATCTCTGGTGGCTTTGCGGCCTGGTGTGCCGGACTCCATGAAGTCCTGGGCGTCGAAGTGGGAGCGGGTGGGGTCGGGGGAGCCGGTGGCCTGGACGGCGGCGAGCTGCTTGGACTGCCAGAGCGGGTAGAGGGGCTTCAGGGCGGGGTGGAGGCTGAAGAAGCCGTCGAGATCGAGTGCGGTCTCGCGAGGGATGGCGAGGGTGGGGCGGAGAGCGGTGTAGCGTTTGTCGCCGTGGGGGATGAGGACGTTGAGGCCGTCCATGGCGCCGCGCTGGAAGATGGCGACTAGGGTTTTCTTTTTGCCGTTCGGGGCTTGGGCGGCGGCGCGGGTGAGCCAGGCGGGGAGGGCGCCGAAGCCGAAGGCGGCGGTTTGGATGAGGGAGCGGCGGGTCAATTTTTTGTCTCCTGATTCGATGCTTCGGGGGTGGTTGGGGGTAGGTGGCTATTTCGGTTTGAGAAGAGGGCCTTGGCCAGGAAGAGAAGGCCGGTTGTGAGCCAGCTCTTCATGTACACGAGGACGATCCAAGCGGTGAGTTTGGCAAGCCAGTCCATTCAGGTGCATGCCTTATGGCCGTTCGCGCGGTTTTCGGTTCTGGGCTGTGGGCCTTGCGCTTGCGGGCGGGGGACACTGCTGTGGTGTTGGTTGGCCGAAATGACTGGGTTGGGGCCCGCAGCGTCCCCGGGCTTGGGCTGTTGGTTCTGGCGCTCTTGGCTTGGGCTTGCGGGCGGGGGACACTGCTGTGGTGTTGGTTGGCCGAAATGATTGGGTTGGGGCCCGCAGCGTCCCCGGGCTTGGGGCTTGGGCTGTTGGTTCTGGCGCTCTTGGCTTGGGCTTGCAGGCGGGGGGCACTGCTGTGGTGTTGGTTGGCCGAAATGATTGGGTTGGGGCCCGCAGCGTCCCCGGGCTTGGGCTTGGGCTGTTGGTTCTGGCGCTCTTGGCTTGGGGGTGTTGGTTCTTGGGTTGGGATGGCGTCATGCTTCCCTCTACCGGCGCTGGAATTCCGGGCTGCCTAGGACCAGGCCGGCGATCTGGGCTGGGTTCGTTTCGGACTTGCTTTCGATCGCCTTCAACGTCTCCGGGGCGGGGGCGCGGAGCAAAAGCGCCTGGGCGATTTCGGTGGGCTTGACCTTGTTGTTCAGCGTCTGGGCCAGGTCGATTCTTGTGCCTCGGACCTTGTTCTGGGTCAGCGCCAGGCCGAAGTTCATGCGGCTTAGGAGCGCCGCGGAGTTGGTCCACTCTTCGGCCATGGGTGAGTAGCCGGTCGGTTCTCCTTTTCGGTACAACGGCTGGCCTTGGGCACGGAGCTCCTGCTGCAGCGCGGCGCTGTTGTTGACCGTGGCGTTCGTGGCGCGGAGGGCGCTCGCCACCATCTCAAACGGCATCTTCATCTTGGCGTTGTAGGTGCTTGGCGCCCAGAACTCAGGAGACTTCAGCATGGTCCGCATCACTTCGCGGATGTTGCCTTCGGTCTTGGTGAAGGTCGCCGCCATCTTTGTGATCAGGGCCGGGGGCGGGGCGTCGGCGACGAAACGCTGCGCGAGTTTCGTCGAGATGAACTTCGCGGTCGCGGGATGGCGGACCAGCATGTCGATGACCTGCATGCCGTCCTCTTCGCCGCGGCCGGGGAGGACGGCCTGGCCGAGAACGGTCTTGGCCTTGCGGTCGTGCATAAGGGGCCGGAAGAGGAACTTGGGATCGTCGCGGAGGCCGTCGATGGTCCAGCCGGTGAAGCAGCGGGCCACTTCGGTGACGTCGGTCTGGGTGTAGCCGTTGTCGACGCCCATGGTGTGGAGTTCGAGCAGTTCGCGGGCGTAGTTTTCATTGAGACCAGCGGCGCGCTTCTTTTTGGCGGCGGCCTTCTTGCGCTGGAAGCGCTCGCGGAGGTTGTCGAGGTTCTCGGCGGATACCGACGTCCAGTTGTCCAGATAGAAGAGCATGGCCGGGTGTTTGGCCGTGGCGAGGAGGAGGTCCTTGAAATTGCCGAGGACGTGGGGGCGGATGGCGTCGCGTTCGTAGCTGGTGACCAGGAGGCGGTCGGCGCCTTTGTCGAAGAAGACGTTGAAGTGGTTGTACCAGAAGTCGGCCATCAGTTCTTCCAGCTGGTGGGTGGAATGGACGGCGCGGAGGAGCTTGGCCTCGGCGAGTTCGCGGTAGACGGCCTGGACGTTCTTGGCGCCCTTGCCGGCTTTGCGGGGGTACTGGGCGATGAGGTCTTTGTTGGAGAGTTGGAGGGTTTCGAAGGTCTTCAGGCGTTCGAGGAGGGCGGGGTTCTCGGGGATCGTTTCGGGGTGGAGCTGCTGTTCGATCCACTTATCGACGCCGAGTTTGTGGATGGCCGCGAGGTCTGTTGGGGTGGGGCCGAACGTGAGGCGGCTGGCGGCGTGGAGCGCGCGCTGATCCTTGTTGAGCTTTGTGGGGGCTGCTGGGAAGAGGGAGAGCGATAAGAGAAAAGCTAGGAATTGGCGCAATATGGATACAGAACCTGTATCTAGTTAAACGCTCTTTAAGGGGGAAAGTTGCGGACGGAGGGAAAGAAGAGATGGAGCGGGAGACCGGATTCGAACCGGCGACATCAACCTTGGCAAGGTTGCACTCTACCAGCTGAGTTACTCCCGCTCAGCGACAGAAATCTCAGTATGACATAGCGGGGGAACTTTCGCAACTGGGCGGTGTCAGAAAAGTGCATGCGACTGGCGGCGGTGGGATTTGTTTTGACCGGCCTGGGGGTGCGGTTACTGCACCGTGACCCCTAATTTGTGGCGGCTGCGCACTCCCTGGGGAAGGAACCCCAATCATGAAAACTATCTCACTAGCCTTTGCGGCTATGCTCTATTTCGGCGGCGTATTGTCGGCGCAACCGGCGCCGGGACCGCTTTCGATGGCTCCGGTAGCGGCACCGGCCACCTGTCCGTGCGCCACTGGCCACTGGTATGACGCGAATCGGAAGTCGTGCGTCACGAGCGCTTGCGGTAAGCCCGTTCCGAAAATGCCGGACGGCGACAAAGGCGGCGGCTACTTCGCGTGGAACAATTTCCTGTTCGTCGACACGGCGTGCGAGGGATGCAAAGGCATCGACGTGCAGCTGACCAACTTCACGGTGAAGCCCGTCAATCCGATCGGGCTGACGGACTTGCAGTACTCCTTCGTGATGAAGAACAACGGGAGCGTCGCGTCCGGCCCGGTGCAGATGAATATGTGGATCTCGGCCTCGCCGTCCTGTTCTCCACCGGCGGGAACGGTGGGGAATACGAATGTGGGGAACATCCCGGCGAACGGCCAGGTTGGCCCGTCGAGCACGTCAACCGAGGCGCTTTTGCCGCCGGGGAATTACTTCCTCTGCTGGCAGGCGGACCCGCAGAACCTGGTGAAAGAATGTACGCCGAACGGAGAGAATAACAACCTGACGGTGACGCCGATAACGCTGGTGGCGACGTGCCCGCAGGCGGACCTGGTGACGAAGAAGCTGTTCACGAACACGACAAACGCGCCGAAGGCGAACCCGTTCACCTATGTGGCGTGGGTGTTCAATCAGGGCGGGGCGACGGCGGGGGCATCGACGACAAAAGTGGAACTTGTCCCGGTATCGAGCGGTCCCGCGATCGTGATTGACACGATTCCGGGGGCGATGGCGACTAGCGGCAAGTTCCCGCACATTGGAGTGCGCACGGTGCCGAACCTGGGTGCGGTTCCCCCGGGACAGTACCGATTGCGGGCCACGGCCGACAATGGCGCGACCGTCGCGGAGTGTAATGAAGGGAACAATGTCCTGATGAACCCGGCTGTGATTACTGTGATCTAAGCAGCGGGAACGAGCACGGCGGCCGCGCGTGGGGCGCGGCCGCCGCCGGATTTACTTGAACGTCGCCGTGGCGACGCCTTTGCGGTAGAACAGAGTCACTTCGCTGATTTCGAGGAGATTCAGCTTCTCCCAGGTGAAGTTCTTGCCGTCGCCGTCTTCGACTCTGAGATCCCAATTGGCGGCCTTCTCCTTACGGTGGAAGGTGATGTTCAACGTGTCGCCGTCGCTGAGGGTATCCTTGCCCAGGATGTCTTCGCCCCATTCGTCGCTGCTGTGCGGCGAGATGTGGAGCGAGGAGATTTCAAAGCCGGTTTTGTTGACCAGCGAGAAATCCTGGTCGCCCGCGGTTAACAGCGCGGGGGTGAGGCCGAGGGCGCCGGCGAGTCCGAGAAAGCGGCGCCGGTTGAAGTTTTCTGTCGTCGTGGAGGTCATGCTGAGGGAAGCGTAACAGCGGGTTTTGTATGTTACTAGACGACAAAACCCCTTGCCCTGGTGGGATCTTCCTGTAGCCCCTAGCGGGCCGTTGGTTTGGGGTAAGCGGTTGTACGTAGCCGTATTTTACGGACCGGCGGAGTGCGTATATCTGTATACACAAGCCTTCAACAATATTTCAGTTGATTAACAAAGCTTCCGTTGACGACCCCTTTTCCGATTTAACATGCTGCTTCCAATTTGCATGTCGACGTGGCCAGGTAGCCGCACTTGACTTCGTGACTGCACGCGTAACGACACGGGATCAAAACTCAAAAAGGGGTTGTCGCATGATGCATCAACAGCCGTCGAGCCGGTGGGCTCGAATGGCCGTGGCAGGCCTATTGCTTGCCGCCGGCGTGTTCGGACAGCAGTCGTCCGGATCCTTACGGGGAATCGTGAAAGATGGACAGGGCGGGGTCGTCCCGGGTGCGAGGGTCACGTTGACCGACATCGCGCAGGGAGACAATCGCGAAATCGTAACGGGACAGGATGGGACGTTTTTCTTCAATCCGCTGAAGCCGTCGATGTATTCGGTGACGGTGGAGATGAGCGGATTTAAGAAGTATCAGGAAAAGAATATTCGCATATCGGCGAATGATCGCCTGGATCTGCCGGACATCACGATGACGGTGGGGCAGGTGTCTGATTCGATTACCGTGGAGGCGCAGGGCGTGGTGCTGCAGACGCGCGGGGCGGAGAGGGGCGGGACGCTGACGGGGAATCAAGTGATCAACCTGGCGCTGAATGGACGCTCCTTTTTGGACCTGACGCGCACGGTGCCCGGCGTGGTGCCGAATGGGGGGCGTGGGCGGGTCGGTAAACGGGAACCGGAACAATCAGAACAACCTGATGGTGGACGGGGTGACGAACATCGACACGGGTTCCAACGGCGGCCAGCTGGCCACGATGAACATTGACCAGATCGCCGAATTCAAGATGCTGACCAACTCGCAGCCGGCCGAGTATGGCCGGTCGTCGGGCGCGGCGATTTCGGTGGTGACCAAGAGCGGTACGCGCGAACTGCACGGCACCGGCTACTGGTTCCATCGCCACGAAGGACTGAACGCCAACAACTGGCGCAACAACGTGGAGAACCGGCAGCGGCAGCTGTTCCGCGACAACACGCTGGGCTTCAACATTGGCGGCCCGGCCTACATTCCGAAAATCAACCCGAACCGCGACAAGCTGTTTTTCTTCGTCGGGATTGAATGGCAGAACCGGTTGTCGCCGAACTCGCTGCGCACGGTGACGGTTCCGACCGACGCTCAGCGCAGAGGCGATTTCAGCCAGACGCGCGAAGGCGACGGCCGTCCGGTGTTCATCCGCGACCCGCTGAGCAACCTGCCCTGCGGCACCAACACCGGTGGCGGCGGATGCTTCCCGAACAACATCATTCCGGCCAGCCGCATCAACCCGGACGGGCAGAAGATCCTGAACTTCTACCCGCAGCCGAATGTGCCGATCGATCCGCAGTTCAACTACGCCACGCAGGTTTCCGACACCTTCCCGCGGCGCGAGAATATCTACCGCGGCGATTACAACATCAACGACAAGTGGCGCTATTACGCCCGCTACATGTACACCAACTCGCAGCAGGACCGCGCGTATGGCCAGTGGAACGCCGACTACAACATCCCCTTCGCGCCGATGAACTTCGGCAATCCGGGATGGAGCCTGGTGAACAATCTGACCACCGTGCTGAGCCCGACGCTGACGAACGAATTCATCTTCGGGTCCTCGAAGAACGTGCTGAACATCGACCCGGTGGACAAGACGTTCGACCGCGCCAAGCTGGGGCTGAACTACAAGATGCCGTTCAATGGCGACACGCTGGGCCTGGTGCAGAACTGGCGCTGGGGCGGGGTGCCGAACGCGCCGTTTACCAACTTCCTGGGAACGCCATTCCGCAACTTCAACCACACCTACGACATCACCGATAACGTCACGAAGGTGCGCGGGGCGCACACCATGAAGGCCGGCATTTACTTGCACAAGAGCCTGAAGGACCAGACGGCGTTCACCTCGGTGAATGGCGACATCTGGTTCGACCGGGACAGCGCGAACCCGGGCGATACGAACTGGGCGTATTCGAACGCGATGCTGGGGAACTTCCGTCAGCTGGCACAGTCGAACGTCGTGTTGAACGGACAGTATCGCTCGTGGAATATCGAGTGGTTCGTGCAGGACAACTGGCGCGTGAACAAGAAGCTGACGTTGGACTACGGCATCCGCTTCTACATCATCCAGCCGCAGTATGACGCGGCGTTGCAGACGTCGTCCTTCAACCCGTCGCTGTACAACAATGCCGACCGCGCGGTGCTGGTGAATCCGGCGCGCGTGGATGGGCAGAACGTCGGCATCAATCCGGTGACGGGAGCGGTGCTGCCGAACGCGCTGGTGGGCTCCATCGTCAATAACGGCAGGGGTTTCACGAATGGGCTGTACGCCAACGGGATGGGACTGGCGGGCAAGAACGGCTATCCGCGGGGGCTGATCGACAGCCGCGGCGTGCACTACGCCCCGCGCTTCGGGCTGGCGTATCAACTGCAGGAGCGGACGGTCGTTCGCGCCGGCTTCGGCATCTTCTACGACCGCTTCCAGGGCAACCCGGTGTTCGACATGCTGCCGAACGTGCCGTCGACGCAGCGGCCAAATTTCTACTACAGCAACCTGAATCAGATCTCGAGCCTGCAGGGCGTGTTCTTCCCGGCGGACGTTCGCGGATTCGACAAGGGCGGCAAGGTGCCGACGACATACCAGTGGAACTTCACGGTGCAGCGGCAGCTTTCGAATACCATCTCGGCGGAAGTGGGCTACGTGGCCAACGTGGCGAACCATTTGCTGAGCCGGTACGATTTCAACGCGATGCCGTTTGGTTCGGCGTGGCTGCGTCAGAATCAGGATCCGCGCACGGCGAACATGAACGCGACGAGCTTCGACGGGCGCACGGCGCTGCCGGTGAATATGTACCGGCCGTACGCGGGGCTGGGGTCGGCGTCGGTGACGGCGTTCGGCGCGTTCTCCAACTATCACTCGATGCAGGCGAGCGTAAACAAGAACACGGGGAAGGGCCTGAATTTCGGGGTCGCCTACACGTGGTCGAAGGCGCTGGGCATTGCCTCGGGCGACGGTGACACGCTGCACCCGACCAACTACCGGATGGCGAACTACAGCTATCTGGACCAGGACGTGCCGCACATGTTGGTGGTCAACTTCGTCTATGACGTGCCGGGGTTGGACAAGCGTGTGAGCGCGTTCAACAATGCGGTGGGCAAGGGTATCTTTGGCGGCTGGCAGGTGTCGGGCCTGACGTCGCTGATCGGCGGCCAGCCGGCGAACATCGGCCTGAGCTTCCAAGGCATTGGCGGCGAACTGAACCGCGTATACACGGGTTCGGAATCGGTGGGTCCGCGCGTTGTCATGAAGGGGAATCCGATTTTGCCGATTGGCGACCGAACGATCGACCGGTATGTGGACGCTACCGTCTTCGGGGCGCCGCAGATTGGCAGCCAGGGGCTGGAATCGGCGCAGCGGATTGTGCGGCGGCCGGGCGTGAACAACTGGGACATCTCGGTGTTCAAGAACTTCCCGATGGGTGCGGAACGGCGGTTCCTGCAGCTACGCGTGGAAATGTTTAACGCGCCGAACCATACGCAGTTCAGCGACTTCAACCGGACTATTCAGTTCAGCCCGGCGACCGGGGCGGTGACGAACCTGCCAACGGCGCTGGGGGGCGGTGGCGGCCGGTTTGGCTTCGGTGCGGTGAATGCGGCGCGTGACCCGCGCTTCATTCAGCTGGCGGCGAAGTTCTACTTCTGATCGCCTGCTGCCAGACAATTCCTAGGTGACTGTCACCCAGTCAACGACGATCTGCGAACGTCATGACGGGCAGAAACCACTTGCGGTGCTGCCCGTCATTTCGTTAAGAATGAGACGGCAAGGGTGTCGCAAGCTATA
>JBIKOG010000409.1:0-4439 GCA_044358225.1 Bryobacteraceae bacterium
TATCGGGGTGGGCGACACCGTTGACGCGGCGCTGGATATGGAGGATGCGGCGGTAACAATCCTCCTCCTCGCTAAAACGGCGGATGCGGTTGTAGATATAGCCCAGGCTAACGGTGGCGCGAAGGGTGTCGGGGTGTTCTTCGCCGAGAATCCGGCGGAAGGCTTCGACGGCGGCGCGGCCGAGTTGTTCGGCATCAGCGGGAGTGCCGCTTTCGACCTGGGCGGCGGCAAGGCTGATCATGATCTGGAGGGTAAGGGGATTATCGGGGCCGAGAGTGGGGGTGGCGAGAGAGAGCGCCTCGCGGAGAAGGGAGATGCAGGAATCGCGTTTCGCGATGAGGCAACGGGTGTTGGCGAGGCGAGTGAGGGCGAGAATGGAGTCCTGATCGTTAGGGCCGAGGTGTTGGCGGTGGGCGGCCAGGAGTTGGACGTAGAGGGCATCGGCGTCGGAATAGCGGCCCTGGACGGAGATGAGAGCAGCGAGGAGGCGACGGCTGGAGAGGGTGTCGCGGTGGTTTTCTCCCTGGGAGATTTTTCGCAGGGCGATGGCGCGTTCGACCTGTTGTTGTGCGGGGGCGAAGACGGCGACGCCGTAGTAGGCATTGGCGATGGTTTCGCGGATGGCGGCTTCGACGAGGGGTTGATTGGGGAACTTGCCTTCGACGTTTTTGGCGGCGCGGTCGAGGGCGGTGCGGACGGTTAAGTTGGGATCGGGGGAGACGTTGGGGCGGGCCTGGTTGCGAGGGTCGGCCTGGGCGAGGACGGAGGTGCGGAGAAAGTCGTTGACGGCGTTGGCGACCTGTTCGGCCTGGCGGGCGCGGATGGCTTGGGAGACGCTGACGATGACGGCGACGATCAGCACGACGATGGCGGCGGCGCCGAAAGCAAAAGGGAGCCGGTGGCGGCGGACGAATTTGCGGACGCGGTAGGCGCGGGAGGGCGGGGCGGCTTCGACGGCTTCGCCGGCGAGGTAGCGTTCGAGATCGCGCACCATGCCGTTGACCGATTCATAGCGGCGGGTGCGCTCCTTTTCGAGGGCTTTGAGGGGGATCCAATCGAGTTCGCGGTCGAGGAGGGAAGCGCGGTTGCGGAGGGAGGGGGCGATGGGTTCGTGGTCGCGGATGCGTTCGAGGAGTGACTGGACGTTTTCGCGGGCTAGTTCACCGGTATCGAGGGGCGGGGTGCCGGTGAGGAGTTCGTAGAGGAGGGCTCCGAGGGAGTAGACGTCGGCGCGGATATCGATATCGGCATGGCCGGGGGCGGCCTGTTCGGGGCTCATGTATTGGAGCGTGCCGAGGATGATGCCGGCGTGGGTGAGGAGGGATTGGCCGGTGAGATCGGGGTCGAGGGCTTTGGCGAGGCCGAAGTCGATGACCTTGGGGATGGGGTGGCCCTCGACGGTTTTGACGAGGACGTTGGAGGGTTTGATGTCGCGGTGGATGATGCCCTTCTGGTGGGCGTGGTGGATGGCCTGGCAGACGGGGATGAAGAGTTCGATGCGCTGGCGGGTGGTGAGGTGGTTGCGTTCGGCGTAGGTGGTGAGGGGGAGGCCGTCGACGAACTCCATGACGAAGAAGGGGAGGCCTTGGGGGGTGGCGCCGGCGTCGAGGACCTGGGCGATGTTGGGGTGGTCCATGAGGGCGAGGGCGCGGCGTTCGGAATCGAAGCGGGCGATGACGGCTTTGGAGCCCATGCCGGGTTTGATGATTTTGAGGGCGACGTCGCGGCGGATGGGTTCGGACTGGGTGGCGAGATAGACGGTTCCCATGCCGCCTTCGCCGAGGACGCGCTGGATTTTGTAGGGGCCGATGGCGGTGGGGGTGGCGTCGGAGGGGGCGAGGAAGTTGGCGGCGCGTTCGTGGGTGGCGAGGAGTTGGGAGACCTGTTCGAGGAGGGAGGGGTTATCGGGGCAGGCGGCGGCTAGGAAGGATGGGCGCTCGGGGGCGGGGAGGTCGAGGGCGGCATCGAAGAGTTCGTTGATGCGGTTGTAGCGTTCGGGGGTCATGGGGCGGGGCTGAGTTGTTGGAAGAGCCAGGCTTGGGCCATGCGGAAATCGCGGCGGACGGTGGAGATGGAGGCGTCGATGACTTCGGCGGTGTCTTCGAGGGAGAGGCCGGCGAAGAAGCGGAGTTCGATGATGCGGGCCTGGCGGGGGTTGAGTTTTTCGAGGGCGTCGAGGGCGGCGTCGAGGGCGAGGACGTCTGTATCCGTTGGTTGGGTGACGGCGAATTGGGCGGCTTCGGAGAGGGAGACGCGGAGGGCGCCGTTGCCGCGTTTGGCGGTTTGGGCTTCGCGGGCGGACTGGACGAGAATGCGGCGCATGAGAGTGGCGGAGACGCCGAAGAAATGGGCGCGGTCCTGCCACTTGTCGGGTTGCCATTCGATGAGGCGGAGGAAGGCTTCGTTGACGAGGGCGGAGGGTTGGAGGATGTGGCCGGGGCGTTCGCGGGCGAGGTAGTTTTGGGCGAGGGCGTGGAGTTCGCCGTAGACGAGGGGGGTGAGGCTGGAGAGGGCCTCCGGGTCGCCTTGGCGCCAGGCGGTGAGGATGCGGGTGATGTCGGAGGGAACAGGCATCGAGCTTTTGTTAAAAAAGTTTGAACAGTTGTGAGTCGGAATTTCCCTTGTTTAAGTATGGGGCCAATCCTGACGATATCAGGAAGGGACCCGGAATAGGGAAAGGGAAAGTCGAACGATGCGAATGCGATTTTTGTTAGCGGTTGTGATCTTGGCGATGTCGCTGGGTGCGCAGACGGAGTTTCAGTTTTCGGATGGCGGGCGCAGGACGGCGTTGATGCTGGCGGCTGACGAGGTTTTCAGTCGCAAAGTCGTGGTAGCTTCGGCGCGCGGATCGCGTGCGTGGAGTGGCGGGAAGCTGTTCCAGATGGATGCGGCGGGTATTCGGAAGCTGCGGAGTTCGCGTACGGGGCGGAACGGCATCGTTCCGGTGTTCTACGACAGATCGAATCTGCCTTCGGCGGAGACGCTGGCGGCGATGGGCAAGGAAGAACGCGCGGCGCGGATGGCCGGGGCGCGGCGGCTGATGACCGCCAAACTGCTGGTGCACATGGACGCGAGCCGGGTGAGCGAACTGGCGGCGACGCAGCCGATGGGTACGGAGAAGACGTATCTGGACGGTTGGACGGTTGTTGTGTATGCCGACGCATTTGCGGCGCTGGATGCGGCCGAGATGCTGGCGAAGAAGGGCGGGATTGAGTTCACGCCGGTGTTTTCTCGCGAATCGCATAAACGGCAGGCGTTGAGCCGCACTCCGAACGATCCGTTGTACCCGAAGCAGTGGCACCTGAACGATTCGGCGCCCTTCAATATTGGGATGAAAAACGCTTGGGACATGGCCACCGGGAAGGGGATCAACATGACGATTGTTGACGACGGCCTGGAATTGGACCATGAGGACCTGACGAATGTGTATCCACTGGAGTCCGGGTTCCACAAGAACTTTAAAGAAGACGGTGCGCCGAATGATCCGAGCCCGTTGATTGCGACCGATAACCACGGGACGTATTGCGGCGGACTGGCGATGGCGGCGGGATTCAACAACCGCGGCGTGCTGGGCGTGGCGCCGGAGGCGCGGGCGATGGGCATGCGGATTGTGGGCGGGGCCACTGCGGACGACGCGGCGCAGATCGCGCTGGGCTGGCAGCCGGACACCATCTTCACGCACGTTTCCAACAATAGCTGGGGGCCGCCGGATGACGGCAAGGACGATGGGCGCGTGAGCTCGCTGCAACTGGCAGGGTTGAAGAAGGGAGCAGAGCAGAATCGGGGTGGATTGGGGACCGTGTTCGCGATTTCCTGCGGCAACGGGCGAGACGAAGGCGACGATGCGAGCTACGATGCCTTTTCCGGGTCGCGGTTCGGGATCGCTGTGGCAGCGGTGGAGCGGGCCGGAAAGCAGAGCTCGTATTCGGAGAGCGGCATGTCGGTGGCCATTGCGGCGTTTGGCGGTGAGTCTCAGCCACCGAACGTGCTGTGGAGCACCAATGTTTCCGGGGAAGAGGCTTTTGCGGTGAAAGCCGAGATGTTCCCGACGACCGAAGCGCCGGTGAACTACACGGACGCGGGGAACGGGACCTCCGCGGCGGCGCCGCAGGTTGCTGGCGCGGCGGCACTGCTATTGGAGATCAATCCGAAGCTGGGCTATCGCGACGTGAAGGAAATCCTGATGAGAACGGCGAAGCAGGCAGGGCTGGAAGGAAACGACGAGTTCAAGAAGAACGCGGGCGGATTCAGCTTCAACCATGCGTTCGGGGCGGGCCTGTTGAATGTCGCGGCGGCGTTGGACGTAGCCGAGGATTGGGTGAATTTGGGCGACCTGAAAACGACGGAGTACACGTTTGTCGGGCCGAACGAGATTCCCGACGGCGGCGCGTCGTTCGTCATCGACTTCGACTTTATAGAAGCCGCCGATAAGCTGCGCG
>JBIKOG010000160.1:0-17500 GCA_044358225.1 Bryobacteraceae bacterium
GACCTGGTTCATGACGACGAAGGTGAGCAGGGGGGTGAGGATGAGGGTGGCGATGACGATGATGGAGGAGCGGAGATCGCCCAAGAAGAGGAAGAGAATGATGGCGACGAGTGCAACGCCTTCGAGGAGGACTTTGGAGACGGTGGCGAGGGCGGCGTCGACGAGTTCGGAGCGGTCATAGTAGGGGACGATTTTGAGGCCGTCGGGGAGCATGCCTTTGTTGTTGATTTCGTCGACACGATCCTTGACGCGCTGGACGATTTGTTTGGCGTTGCCATCGGCGATCATCATGACGATGCCGCCGACCGATTCGGTGTAGCCGCCCTTGATCATGGCGCCGTAGCGAGTCTCTTCGCCGATGCGGACTTCGGCGACATCGTGGACGTGGACGGGGGTGGCGCCCACCTCTTTGAGCACGACGTTGCGGATGTCTTCGAGGGAGGAGATGAGGCCGATGCCGCGGACGAGAAAGACTTCGGGGCCGCGGGGGAGGAGGCCGCCGGAGGAGTTGGCGTTGTTGCGGGCGATGGCCTGATGGACGTCGTTGATGGAGATTTTGTAGTAGCGGAGTTTGATGGGGTCGACGAGGATCTGGTACTGCTTGACGTAGCCGCCGGTGGAGTTGATTTCGGCGACGCCGGGGATGGAGCGGAGGAGGGGGCGGGCGACCCAGTCCTGGACGATGCGGCGCTGGACGAGTTCGTCCTTGGTGAGGGCGCGTTCGCCATCGGCGGGGTGTTCGATGGTGTATTGATAGACCTCGCTGAGGGCGGTGGAGACGGGGCCGAGGACGGGGTTGATGCCTTCGGGGATGCGGGAGCGGGCGTCGGCGAGGCGTTCGCTGACGAGTTGGCGGGCGAAGTAGACGGGGACGGAATCTTCGAAGACGAGGGTGATGATCGACAGGCCGGGCTCGTTTTGCGAGCGCATTTCGGTGAGGCCGGGGAGGCCGGTCATGGCGATTTCGACGGGGACGGTGACGATGCGTTCGACTTCGTCGGGGGAGCGGCCGGGGACTTCGGTGGCGACCTGGACCTGGATGTTGGTGACGTCGGGGAAGGCGTCGACGGAGAGGCGGCGGGTGGCGTCGGCCCCGGCGGCGATGGCGACGAGGGCGACGACGATGACGATGATGCGATTGTGGAGAGCGGCCCGGACGAGCGCGGCGAACATGGGCTACTGGTCCTGTCCGCGCTGGGCGCGGCGGCGGCGTTCGTTGTTGAGATGGAAGGCGCCGGCGGTGACGATCTGTTCGCCGGGCTGGAGGCCTTCGAGCAGTACGCGGCGGCCATCGAACTCATCGCCGAGCGAGACGGGGCGGAGGACGAAGGTACCCGGGGCGCGTTGGACGAAGACGTGTTCGGCGTTTTCTTCGCGGACGACGGCGGCGACGGGGACGACGGTGCGTTTTTCGGTGTGTTCCTTGAGGAGCATGGTGGCGAGCATGGCGGGTTTGTAACGGGCCCTGGGGTTGGGCAGTTCCATGCGGACGCGGACGGTGCGGGTTTCGGGATTGACGGTGTGGCTGATGAAGGCGAGTTTGCCGCGGAGGGTGAGATTGGGGAGGGCGCCGATGGAGGCTTCAACGAGCTGGCCTTCCTGGAGGCGGCCGGCGTTTTGTTCGGGGACGTCGGCGAGGAGCCAGAGGTGGGTGAGGTCGGCGATTTCGAAGATGGTGTCGGCGGGTTGGATGACCTGGCCGAGGGTGATTTTGCGATCGAGGACA
Organism: Bryobacteraceae bacterium; assembly: GCA_044358225.1. GTDB lineage: Bacteria > Acidobacteriota > Terriglobia > Bryobacterales > Bryobacteraceae. Next base: position 1,727 of record JBIKOG010000160.1, read on the forward strand.
ACGCCGTCCATGGAGGCGATGACGCGGGTGGCGGAGTTGATGCGGCGGGTTTTGACGAGCTCGTCGATGGATTCCGGGAGCATGCCGAGGAGGGCGAGTTGATCGCGGGCGGCGTCGACTTCGGAGGCGGACTGGGAGAGTTCGGCTTCGCGGCGTTGGACCTCGGCGGCGCCGATGACGCCGGCGTCGAGGAGGGTGCGGGCGCGTTCGACGGCGCGCTGGGCGAGCTGGCGTTGGGAGGTGGTTTTGAGGAGGGTGAGCTGGGCTTCGGAGAGGCCGGTGGAGGAGAGGGTGGCGAGGAGTTGGCCGCGCTTCACCTCTTCGCCTTCGCGGACGTAGAGGGAGGCGATTCGGCCCATGACGGGGGAGCCGACGCGGGTGATGCGGGTTTCATCGAAGTCGATGCGGGCGGCAACGGAGAGGGAGGCGCCGACTTCGGCGACGACGGCGGGTTCGACTGTCAGGTCCTTGCGAATGGTGTCCGAGGGGGTGATTTCCAGGGGATTGGCGGGAGTTTCCGCGGCGGCCGTTTTGGCGGCGGCGGGTGCGGGGCTTTGTTGGCCGCCGCCACAAGCGAGCAGGATGGCGAAGGGGATGGCGATGAGGCCGGTGCGGCGCATGAGATTAGTTGCTCCTCGGTTCGATGGCGCGGAGTTCGTCAAGGTCGATGAGGGCGAACTGGCGTTCGTACTGGGCGTTGAGAAAGTCGAGCCGGACGGTGCGGAGGACGCGTTGGGCGTCGAGGACTTCGAGGATGCCGCGTTCGCCGAGGCGGTAGGCGACCTCGGCGGCGGTGACGCTTTGTTCGGCCTGTTGGAGGATGCCCTGTTCGAAAGCGGCGAGGCTTTGGGAGGCGAGTTGATAGCGGCCGTAGGCGTTATCGACGGCGGCGAGGAGTTCGAGTTGGCGGGCGTCGGAGAGGGCCTGGGACTGGCGGAGTTCAGCGACGGCTTCGGCGACGGGACCTTCGCGGCGATTCCAGAAGGGGAGGGGAATGGCGATGCCGACACGGTAGGTGGGGGTGTCGGGCGGGCGATCGATTTCGGCGCGGAAGGAGGGCTGGGGGCGGACCTGGGAGCGTTCGAGGGCGACGCGGGAATCGGCACGGCGGACCTCTGAACGGGAGAGGTGGAGGGCGGGATGGCGATCGAGCGCTTCGCGGCGAACGTCGGCGTGAGGGGGGAGGGTGACGGCGGCATCGAGATTGCCGGCGGGGATGCTATCGGGATCGATGGGCATGCCGATGGCGCCGCGGAGTTGGGTGAGGGCGGTGACGTATTGGAGGCGCGCGTTGTTGACGGCGGTGCGGGCGGTGACTAGTTCGGATTCGGCGCGGATGCCTTCGAGGCGGCCGGCTTCGCCGACTTCGACGCGGACTTGGGTGCGCTTGCGGAAGTCTTCGACGAGGCGGAGATTTTCGTCGAGGATTTTGATCTCATTGGCGCGGCGGAGGGCGTGGAAGAAGGCGCGGCGGACGGAGGAGAGGACGGAGAGCCGGGTGACCTGTTTGGCGTGTTCGCTGCTTTCGCGGGCGCGGGTGGCGTAATCGATGCGAGCGGGGCGGTAGGGGCCGATGTCGAGGGGTTGGGTGAAGCTGTAGGAAGTGACGAGGCCGGAGACGTTATCGGGTACGCGATAGGTTTGGCGGCCGGCGAGGACGGCGACTTCGGGATTGGGCACGGCGCGGGCGGTGCGGATGCCGGCGCGGGCGGCATCGATTTGGGCGTCGCTGGCCTTGAGCTGGGGATGGTGTTCGAGGGCGAGGGCGAGTGCCGATTCGAGCGTGAGGTGGCAGCGGCGCACGGGTAGGCGGCGATGACCAGGCACAGGCTGCGGACGAGTTGCGACGCAATCATTCTTCGGGAAGGCTCCTGAGGGGGGGCGGCAACGCGGTCGTGGCGCTGAACAAAAGTTAATTAAAGATTGTAGCGCAGGTTAGGGGCGGATTTTGCTTTTCAGGACGGCGGCGAGGCGGCGGTTGGTTGCGGCGTTGGGGTGGAGGCCGTCGTGACTGGTGGGGGTGGTTTGACCGTATTTTTGGATGCCTTCGGCGAAGGCGGGGCCGAGGTCGAGGACTTGCGTTTTGGGGCTGGACTTGGCGGCGGCGAGGAGGCTGGCTTTGTTTTGCTGGCCGAAGGGGATGATGAGGATGACTTTGGTTTTGGGGAATTGGTTGTGGACTTCGGCTAGCCATTTTTTTGCGGTGTCGGCTGTGTCGCGGGTGCCGTCGTTGGTGCCCATGTTTAGGAAGATGTAGTCGGGATTGCGCTGGAAGTTGCGGGGTGCGTTTTTGTAATGGAACCGCCAGCTTTCGGGGAGGGCGGGGATGTTGGAATGGGACGTTTTGAGCCAGCCCATGCCGCCGGAGCCGGCGGCGCCGTATTCGAGTTTGAGGGCATCGGCCAAGTAGCGGGGCCAGGCTTGGGTGGCGTCGGAATGCTGGACCCAGTCGACGTATTTTTTGTCGATGACGCGGAAGGAGTCGCCCAAGTTCCAGGCGCCTTCGGTGATGGAGTCACCGAAGAAGATGGCTTGTTTTTTGTGGGTTTGGGGCGGTTTGACGGTGGCGCCGTTGTCGAGTTCGAGGGATTTGAGGCGAATGATTTGGGTGGGGGTGAGCCAGCGGTCGTAGTTGGCGTCGGAGGCGGCGAGGTAGAGGGTGAGGGAGTGGGTTTTGTTGGGGAGGTTTTTGGCGAGTTCGAGGGTTGTTGTGGCCTGGGCCGTTTGGAGGGGTTGGCCATCGATGGACCAGCGGAATTTGGGCGGGGCGCCCTGGTTGGTTGTGGCGTCGAAATGGAGGGTGGCGGAGGTGCCGGTGAAGCGGGTTTTCAGGTACGCTCCGGCGTAGATCCATTCGCCCTTTTCGGTGGTGTTGTAGGGGCTGAGGAAGATGGACGGGTGGAGGATGGGGATGAGGAGGGCAGCGAGGATCATTCGGCTGTGGCGCGTTTGATGCGGACGGATTTGTCCTGCATGGGGGGGAAGTCGAATTCGAGGATGCCGCCGCCGTCGGTGCGTTTTTCGATGATTTCTTCGTCGTCGACTTCGACGTCGTAACGGGCGTTGGGGGCGAGGCCGATGACGTACGCCTTTTGCAGTTCGGCGTTGGCGGGTTGGAATTTCATTTCGTCGCGGCCGAAGTGGACGACGGTGCCGCCGATTTCGACGGGGGCGGGGGAGTTGAGGCCGCGATCCTTGCGGCGGCCTTCTTCGAAGAACTGGACTTTGCGGTCGGCGTAGTGGAACCAGGTGGCGTCGTCCTCCCAACTGGAGCGGAGGGCGAGGCGGCCGGCGGCGCCGGCGTGCATGGAGAGGGGGAGGTGGTAGTAGCTGAGGCCGGGCTGGTAGGGGTTGGCCCAGAGGAATTCGTAGACGATGCCGAAGACGCCGCGCATGAGGAAGCGGTCGTGGATGAGCCAGCCCTGGACGAACTGGGTTTCCTGGGCGTTGGTGTCGAAGGCGACCATGGCGAGATCGGCGGCGCGGGCGAGGGCGGCGACACGGAGGTCGGGTTCGCCGTCGCCATCGTAGAAGGGGACGCGGTATTCGTTTTCGGCGGCGGGAAAGGTGGCTGGGTAGTAGGACAGGATGTGGTAGGCGGGGAGTTCTTTGAAGTAGCGGGGAGCGTCTTCGCGGAGGTCGATCTGGATGCCGTCGCGAATGGCGTGGAGCATCTCGAAGAGAGCATAGCTGTCTTCGCGTGTGTAGCGGTAGGAGCCGTTGCGGAGGCCGGGGGCGACTTCCTTGCGCCACCACTGTTTGACGAGTTTTTCGAGCTCTTCTTTGTGGCCGACGACGACGGCGGCGAGGGCGCGGTCACGCATGGTGGGGATGTCGCGTTTGGCGGGGGCGGTGGCGAGGGCCCGGCGGAGTTTGGCGGTGAGGAGTTTGGATTGTTCTTCGGAGAGGAGGGGTTGGCACCAATCGAGGACGAAGGCTTGCTGGCGGAGATCGTTATTGGTGAGGGCGAACTGGATGGCTTGTTTGGCGAAGTCGTTGTTGTTGGCGACGACGGAGTAGAGGGCGTGGGCGAGGCCGGGTTCGGCCATTTGGGCTTTGCCGGCGACGAGGGTTTCCAGCTGCATCCAGCGGACGGAGGTGCGTTCGCGTTCGCGTTTGAGGAGGCGGAGGCGGCGGGCGTTGAGGAAGAGGCGCGGATTGTCGCCGTAGACCTGGAACTCTTCGTCCTGGGGTTGCTGGGGGTATGCCGAAGCGGCGGTGAGAGTAGCGAGCGCCGCACGGCGCGTCAGCGGAGGCACGATGTTCATTGTGTCATATGGACACAGGGCGGTCGCCGGGGGCCGCATGTTAAAACTTTCCGTCATCCCCCACTTGATTTATTTTCAATGCTTTGCTGGAATATATGTGTTGGTTATCCACTTGCTGGATACTGACGTGAATTGATGAAGTTAATCACATAACCCAACCCTCTGGATTGAGACGCTACACGAACGAAGCGGGCGGGCTGAATCAAGCGTGCTTGCGGGAGCCGGTAAAAAGTTTAGAACCGCTCCTTCCAAACGTTGGCGGACCGGTTCAGAGGGTCTTTTTTCGTAACCAACACGACGATTGACACGAATTCCAATTCACGATCTTTAAAGTTTAGAGCAGTAAACGATCTCTCCGCGGATCCATCGATGGTTCCGGTATTGTACTGGCGCATCGGGCTGGGAATGTTTGGACGCGGGCCCAGCCCGGAGTGATAGCGACATGTTTTAGCGGACATGTCCGCTCCAGGAAGTATTGGCGCCGGATCCGTGAGCCCCAACGGAAGTTCGTTCGGGGCAATCCGCATCGGAAAAGGGGCATCTTTCACCTTGCCAAACCCTTTTCCGATGCGGTTCCCTCAAGCAATCCATTCGGAGGAGAGGACTACTTAAGAAGTAGTTTCGCCACGCGCAGCATATCACACGTGTAGAAATTTTTATTCGGTAACCGGTGAACCCAGTGTAACAGATTGGGAAATGGGGATAATGGGGCTATGCCAGTAGCGATGGAGATTCCCGGGACGTACACGGCACCACCACACAAGTTGTGGACGCGGGAAGAGTGCGCGGCGATGGAGCGGGCGGGGCTGTTGGAACCGCGGCGGTACGAACTGATAGTCGGCGAGTTGGTGCTGAAGATGGGGAAGAATCGTGCGCACATGGTGACGGTGCTGCTATTGATGGCTTGGTTGCATAATGTCTATGGGTCGTTGTTTGTGATGCAGGAACCCTCGATTGATGTGCATCCGGAAGACAACCCCACAAGCGATCCGGAGCCGGATGTGGTCGTGCTCCGCCGTTCCGGGAGGGAGTTGACGGCAAATCCAAAGCCGGAAGATTTGCGATTTGTTGCGGAGGTTTCGCACACCACGCTTTCCTTCGACATGAAGGTGAAGGCCGGGCTGTATGCGCGGGCCGGGATCGCGGAGTACTGGGTGGTGGATGTGGATGGGCGGCGGGTGATCGTGCACCGGCGGCCGGAGGATGGGTTGTACCGGGATGTGGCGGCGTATGGGGCGGGGGAGCGGGTGGCGACGTTGGGGGCGCCGGAGGAGACGATTCTGGTGGAGGAATTGTTCTAGACTGGCGGGGATGGCGGAGATACCTGTATTCGATTGGGGCGGGGGATTGGACGGGGTGGCGGAGGCTGTTTGGAATGGGGCCGGGTGTGCGATTGTGCGCGGGTTTCCGGTGGATTCCGATGGTGCGCGGGAGTTGTATTTGGCTACGGCGGGGCGTCTGGGGCGCGTGGTACCGCAGACCGTTGGCGGGACGCTGATTTATTCGGTGCGGGACGAGGGGTATTCGCTGGAGCGGGACTTTGGGAAGGCGGGCGTGCGGACGTCGAAGACGACGTCGGCATTTGGTTTTCATACCGATTCGCCGTCGCGGATGGCGGGGCATACGCCGGACGTTTTGGGGTTGCTGGTTTTGCAGACGGCGCGGAGCGGGGGCGAGTCGATTTTCGTGGATGGGCGGGCGGTGTATCGGGCGATGCTGGCGGAGCGGCCTTTGTTTTTAGAACGGCTTTGCCGGCCGTTTGCGGTGGACCGGCGGGCGGAGTTGCCGGCGGGGGCGGCGCCGTTTCTGGACGTGCCGGTGTTTGCGTTGGAGCCGGCGTTTCAGGTGCGGTATTTGCGGTTGTACATTGAGAAGGGCGCGGAGCTGGCGGGCGTGGCGTTGACCGATTTTGAGCGGGAGGCGCTGGATTATTTTGAAGCTGTTTGTGAGCGGCTGGCGGTGCGGATGGAGTTGCGGCGGGGGGATATTCAGTTCCTGAATAACGTCACGCATCTGCATGGGCGGACGGCGTATGAGGACTATCCGGAGCCGGAGCGGAAGCGGCACTATTTGCGGATTTGGGTGGAGAGGGAGGACGGCAATGGCGACGAAAACAGTTGAGATTTATCAGATTAAGGTAACGCTGCGGAACACGAAACCGCCCATCTGGCGGCGGCTGCTGGTGCCGGCGGGCATGACTCTAGACCGGCTGCATCGGGTATTGCAGACGGTGATGGGATGGGAGGATTGTCACCTGCACGAGTTTCGAATCGGCGAGGAGTTGTTCGGGCCGCCAGCGCCGGATCTATGGGGCATGGGGGGACCGCCGGTAGGGAGTGAACGGACGGCGAAACTGTCGCAGGTGATGGGGTGGGAGGGCGCCAAGGGGACGTATACCTACGACTTTGGCGATGGCTGGGTACATCTGCTGGTGGTGGAGAAGTTATTGCCGGCGGAGCCGGGGCTGAAGTATCCGGTGTGCGTGGCGGGGGAACTGCATGGGCCGCCGGAGGACAGTGGCGGGGTTTATGGCTACTACAACTTGCTGCTGGCGTTTGCCGATCCTGCGCACGAGGACCACGCTGATTTGTGCGAGTGGCTGGGCGAGGGATTTGATCCGGAGGAGTTCTCGGTGGAGGAGGTGAATCAGAAGCTTCGCGGGCGAACCCTGGCCGGCGGTTGAGGCAACGGGGGGGCGGCCCAGCGACACGACCGCTGGTTTTCTGCGGGTGGCTTCGCGTTTTGGGGGACAAGGCTACTGTTTCGGACGGGGCCCGCCATGTCCCCGGCAGGGTGGTTCGCCAAGTGGTCTAGTTTTCTTCCAGAACCCTGCTCAGTAGATGAGTTTCAGAGCGAACTGGATGATGCGCGGGAGGTTGCTTTGGGCGTTGATGGTGCCGAACTGCGCGTTGCCGAACGAGGAGTTGGGCGGTGAGAAGCGGGCGCTGTTGGAGACGTTGAACATCTCCGCGCGGAACTGGAGGTTGAGGCGCTCCTTGATCTTCGTGTTCTTGGTGAGCGTCATGTCGACTTGCGCGGTGCCATCGCTGCGGCAGCCGTTGAAGGTGCGGGGCGTATTGCCGAACGCGTAGGTGGCGGGGTTGGAGAACACGGAGCTATCGAGCCAGCGGGTGGGCGTGGGATTGGCTACGCAGGCGTTCTGGCCGTTCCAGTTGGGCCGCTGGCCGCCGCCTTGGGAGAACGTGTTGTTGACAGCGGAGCCGATGCCGAGCGGGCCGCCGCTAAAGCTGCTGTAGATTCCGCCGAGTTGCCAGCCGGCGAACAGCTTCGCCGCCGCGCCGGTGCGGCCCTTGTAGAAGGGGATTTCGTAGACCGCGTTAAGGATGAAGCGGTGCGTCTGGTCGAGAGTGGAGGAGCTTTTTTCGGACGCGAGATTGGCCCAATTCTGGAACCCGCCGGCGCCGAGCGCTTCGCCGGCGAAGGGCCCAATGCCGAAGTCGATCAGCTTCGACCATGTATAGGAGGCGAGGATGCTGACGCCGCTGGCGTAGCGTTTTTCGGCTTTGGCTTCGAGGGCGTGATAGGTGGACGCGGCCCAGCTGGCGCCCTGGCTGGCGACGCCGTCGAACTGGGGGAAGGGACGGAGAAGCTGGGCGCGGGAGACGGTGCGCTGGGCGAGCGTGCCGACGGCGATTTGTCCGAAGAACGGGTTGGGCACCTGGGTGCGAAGGGCGTCGCCCTGGCTTAAGAGTTCCGGCGCCAGTTGGTTGAACTGGCGGTTTTCGGGGAAGTGGAGGCCGCGGCTGCCGGCATAGCCGGTTTCAAGGAGGATGTTGCCCGGGAGTTCTCGCTGGATGTTGAAGTTCCATTGCGTGCTGTAGGGGGTGACGTTGCCGCGATCGTAGAAGCCAATGGACTGGCCGAGGAGAGTGCGGAGGCCGGCGGTGGAACCGGTGGGGCGGTTGAACCCGTTGGGGTAGGGATCGGTCCACTTCACAATGGGAGTGACTCCATCGAGGCTGGTGACGATGTTGGTGGAGGCCAGGAAGCCGGAGGTGCCGAAGGGGCCGGCGCCGCCGCCGAGGCCGCCGGTGTGGCCGTAGAAGAGGCCGCCGCCGGTGCGGATGACGGTCTTCGTATTCAGGCGGTAGGCAATGCCGAGGCGGGGTGCGAAGTTGTTGCGATCGGGGGTGGCGTTGGTGCGGGGCAGGCCATCGACGCCGACAAAGGTGAGGCCGCCGCGAGGGGCGATGCCGGGCGCCTGGAGGGGGCTGGCGACGTTGTAGTCGAAATTGGTGAGCTGATTGAAGCGATCGGTGCGGGGCGACTCATAGTCCCAACGGACACCCATATTGACCGTAAGCTTGGGGGTGACTTTCCAGGCGTCCTGCAGGAAGACGCCGAAGAACTTGGTGGTGAGCGCGAGGGCGGGGACGGGGTTGACGCCGCCGGTGGGAATGCCCAAGAGGAACGAGGCGATGCCGAGGCCGGCGACGGCGCTGGATTGATTGGGATTGGGGCCTTGGGTCCAGGACGGGTTGAAGGCGAAGTTGTGGGCCTGATCGCCGACCTGCAGATTGTTGAACTGGACGGCACGGAATTCGCCGCCGAATTTCAAGGTGTGCGCGGTGAGGTTCTTGGTGAACGTCGCCTGGCCGGTTTGGAGGGTGTGGCCGAAGTTGATGTAGTCCGTACCGCCGACGATGCCGCCGACGACGATGTTGGGAACGGATCCCGTGTTGGAGTAGCCGGTGATGGTGATGGGGGGAAGGGAAATGGGGTCCACCATGCCCTGGCGCAGATAGGCGGGCAGGCCGAGCGAGGTGATGTCGTAGTTGTCGGAGTAGGGCCGGCGGAAGTTGATGAGGCGGCTGGCGGAATAGCGGAAGACGCCGATCATGGAGGGCGAGAAGGTCTGGGTGTCCTCGACGACGGCGTTCCAGCGTGTGAAGATCTGGGGCCCGGCGGTGGGGGCGATGTTGGCTAATTCCTGGCCGAAAACGGGGGCGCGGTTGTACGGAGTGTCGTCGTAGGAGTAGCGGGCGAAGAGGCGATTGTTGTCGGTGAAGTTGTGATCGCCGCGGAAGCTGTAGGAGTCCTTGGGGACGCGGTTGCCGTCGGCGCGGGTGTAATTGATGGCGCCGAGAGGGGCGTTGGGGACCATGGGCGCGGGGAGGATGCGGGAGTAGCCGCGGGCGACCGGATCGATGCGGCCGGCGGGGATGACGTTATTGGGGAAGGGAGAGCGGAGAAAGCCGCCGGCTGGATTGGGCCTGGTCGTGGCGGGATCGTAGACGGTGACGAGGCGGCCGTCGGGCAGGCGGGCGTCGCTGAGATCGCCGGTGAGGTGGCGGGTATCGGGCAGCACCGACGTGAAGATGATGCCCTGCACGAAGCGAACAAATTCGGTGTTGACGAAGAAGAACGTACGGTTCTTGCCGTTATAGAGTTTCGGGATGACGACGGGGCCGCCGACGGTGCCGCCGAACTGATTGAACTTGAACGGGGCGCGTTGGGTGCCGCTGCGATTGGCGAAAAAGTCGTTGGCGTTCAGTTTTTCATTGCGCAGAAATTCGTAGGCGGAGAAGTGAAGGCTGTTGGTGCCGCTTTTGGTGACGACGTTGAAGACACCGCCGGCGGCGCGGCCGTATTCGGCGGAGAAGCTGTTGGTTTCCACCTTGAATTCCTGGACCATGTCGGGGTTGGCGTTGATGACGGGCTGGTTCTGGCTGGCGGCGGTGTTGGGTGCGCCGTCGAGGAGGAACTCGTTGGAGTTGGCGCGCTGGCCGTTGATGGAGTAGGCGACGGTGGAGATTTGATCGATGACGAGATTGTTGACGCCTTGCGAGTTTCGAACGCCGGGGACGAGCATGGCGAGGGCGTAGGTGTTGCGGCCGAGGAGGGGCAGTTCGGTCACCTGTTTGTTGCCGATGACCTGGCCGACGGTGGCGTTCTCGCTATCGAGCAGCGTGGCTTGCGCGGTGACTTCCACTGTCTCCGTGAGTGTGCCGACCTGCATGACGAGATCGAGGCGCGCCGTTTGTTGCACGGCTAGTTCAACGCCGGACTGCTTGAGCGTGGCGAAGCCGGTTTTGGTGATGGTGACGTCGTAGCGGCCGGGGGCGAGCGCGGGGAGGTTGTAGTAGCCATCGGCGGTGGACTCCGTGGCGGTGCCGATGCCGGTGTTGAGCGCGCGGACGGCGACCTTGGCCTGCGGGATGACGGCACCTGAAGAATCGGTAATCCGGCCCGTGAGGGTGGCCACCTGCGCATGGAGCGAGATGGCGAAGGAGGTGTAAACAAGCGCGCGCAGCAAGTTCATAACGTGAGTGTTCCCTAGCTGGGGAATCCTATCACGGATGGCGCGAGCTACTTTGTCCGCAGGACGCTGATGAGGTTGGAGAAGCTGTCGGTCCAGATGCGGAAGCCGTCTGGCGCTTTCATATCCGTGCCGGCTTTGAGGTGCGATTCCTGGGCCTTGCGGGTGGCTTCGCTCGTGACGACGATCCAGGTGGAGCCGTAGCAGACTTCGTCGCTGTCGTCACGTTCGTCGGAGAATTCGAGGGCCACTTTGCCCGTCGCGTCCGCTCCGGTTTTGACGACGCCTTCGAGATCGAGATAGCGATTCGAGATGTGTACGGCCAGCATGCCGTCGGGGTTCAGATGGCGCCAGTAGAGCTCCATGGCCTCTTTGGTGAGGAGGTGGACGGGGACGGAATCACCGGAGAAGGCGTCGACGGCGAGGACGTCGAGCTTCAGGGGTTCCATGCGTTCGAGGCTGAGGCGGGCGTCGCCCAGGTGCACCTTGACGGCGGCGCGGGACTCGTTGATGAAGCTGAATTCGCCGCGGGCGAATTCGAGGACCATGGGGTTGATTTCGAAGATGTGATATTCGTCGCCGACGCGGCCGTAGGTGGCGAGCGTGCCGGTGCCGAGGCCGATGACGCCGACGCGCTGGGGCATGAATTCGTTGCGCGCGGTTATGGCGGTGCCGACGCCGCTTTCGCGGCAATAGTAGGTGGTGGCTTCGCGGCGCCGTTCGGGATTGAGGTATTGCTGGCCGTGGTTGATGACGCCGTGGAGGAGCTGGCGGACGCGAGTCTTTTCGTTGAAGTCGCCTTCGTCCTCGATGCGGAGGGTGCCGTAGAAGTTGCGCTGGACGACGCGGTAGCCGGAGAGGTACTTCTTCGTGTCATTGGTCCAAGCGCCGCCGTAGACGCCGAGGAGGGCGAGGAGGAGTGTCAGCACGGCAAGGCCTTTACCTTTGAGGAGGAAGTCTCCATAGCGGGCGGTGAGGGCGCCGAGCACGAGGGCGAACGTCAGCCACCAGCCGAAGGGATATTCGTAGTAGGCGTTGAAGAGCATGGGCGCGACGAGGCCGACGAAGAGGCCGCCGAGGGCGCCGCCGACGGAGAGGGCGACGTAGAAACTGGTGAGATAGCGCGGGTGCGGTTTCAGGCTGGCGAGTTCGCCGTGGCAGACCATGAAGCAGACGAACATGGCGCCGGCGGTGGCGGCGATGCGCTGGACCATGGTGATGGTGGGCGCGCTGTCCATTTCAATCCAGACTACGAAGGCGAGCGAGACGGCGAAGAGCGGGAGCCAGAGCCAGCGCCAGTAGATCTTCTCCGTTTCAAACGTGAGGATGAACGAGAGGAGATAGAGAACGAGGGGGACGATCCAGAGGAACGGGATGGAGGCGATGTCCTGCGTGAGGTGCGTGGTGACGGAGAGCAGCAATACCGAGGGGCAGGCGGCGAGGCCGACCCAGAGCAGGCGGCGATTGATGGTGGGCGCCGGTTCCTGGGCCTCCGCTTCTTCGGCGGTGGCGGTGGGGGCGACGTCGTCCTTCACGCGCCAGGCGACGCCGGCGCAGACGAGTACGAACAGCGCGTAGCCGCCGGACCAGATGTAGGCCTGGCGGGTGGAATCGAGCGCCGGTTCGACGAAGAGCGGGTAGCTGATGAGGGCGAGGAGAGAGGCGAAGTTGGACAGCGCGAAGAGGCGGTAGGGCACCGCTCCCGCGTTGGCGCGGGCGTACCAGGCCTGCATGAGCGGGCCGGTTGTCGAGAGCAGGAAATACGGCAGGCCGATGGTGGCGGCGAGGAGGCCGAGGATGAGCAGGGCCGGATTTTCGGCGCCCTGCGGCTTCCAGGCGACGCCGGGGATGATGGGTAGCGCGAGCAGGCTGGCCACCAGCAGGCCGATGTGGGTCTGCGATTGGCGCTTGGAGGGCAGCTTGTCGTAGAGCACGTGGGCGTAGGTGTAGCCGCCGAGGAGGGCCGCCTGGAAGAACAGCATGCAGGTGTTCCAGACGGCGGCCGAGCCGCCGAACCAGGGAAGGATTATTTTGGCGATAATCGGCTGAACCTGAAACAACAGGAACGAGGACAGGAAGATGGTGAGCGCGTAAAGAGCCATCGGGCGGTGTCGTTATCTTCGCACGATAGCGAACAGATTAGAGAATGCGTCGGTCCATTCGCGGAAGCCGGGCGTGGGTTCGGTGAGTTTGGATTGCTTGGACAGCTCCGGTGTGGCGGCGTAGCGTTCGGGGCTCATGACGAGGGCGTAATGGGAGACGTAGCACTCTTCGTCGCCCTCGGCCGGTTCGTCCTCGATCTCGACGGTGACTTTGCCGAGTCGTTTGGCGGCGGTGGCGACGACGGGGAGGAGGTTCAGGTAGTTGTTGGTGATGTTGACGACGAGAATGGCGTCGGGCTTCATGTGGCGGGCGTAGAGGTCGAAGGCCTCGCGGGTGACGAGGTGGACTGGGATGGAGTCACCGGAGAAGGCGTCCATGAAGAGGAGGTCGAAGTTCTGCGGGGCTTCGCGTTCGAGCGAGAGGCGGCCGTCGCCGAGGACTTCGGTGATTTTGGCGGGCGTTTCGGTCATGAACGTGAAGTTCTTCTTCGCGATTTCGAAGACCTGGGGGTTGATTTCGTAGAGGCGGTAGTCGTCCTCTTTGCGGGCGTAGCCCAGGAGCGCGCCGCAGCCGAGGCCGAGGATGCCGACCTTGCGCGGGACGCCTTCGGTGCGAGCGAGCGAGGCGCGGCCGGCGCCGGATTGTACGCAGAAGTAGCTGGACGGGGTCATGCGGCGGGCGGGATCGAGGAGCTGCTGGCCGTGGTTGATCTGGCCGTGAACGAGCTGGCGGGCGGCGCCGACCTGGCCCACTTCGCCGTATTTGGTGACGTGGAGGTGGCCGTAGAAGTTGCGGACGGCGAGTTCGACGCCACCGATCTCTCCCTTCTTGATTTTGACGTGCCAGGCTCCGTAGGCGCCGAGGGCGATGAGCATGGTAAGCAGCACCGTTTTCTGGCGCGTGGTGGAGAGACCTTCGCGGGCGATGACGACGACGGCGAGGGCGCCGGAGAGCCAAAGGCCGATGTTCAATTCGTAATAGGCATTGAAGAGAACGGGGGCGATGAAGCCGACGAAGAGGCCGCCGAGCGCGCCGCCGAGCGAGAGCGAGACGAAGTAGCCGGTGAGGTAGCGGGGGGCGGGTTTGAGCGCGGCCAGTTCGCCGTGACAGACCATGCAGCAGGTGAAGAGCACGGCGGCCGACATGGCGATATCTTCGGTGACGGTGAGCGACCAGTCCTCGCGGGCCAGAATCCTGGCGAAGGCGTAGAGCGCGGCGACGAGGGCCGGCATGAAGATGATGCGGCGGTAGGCTTTTGAGGTTTCAAAGCAGAGGATGAACGTTAGCAGGTAGACGGCCAACGGGATTACCCAGAGGAATGGGATGGCGGCGACGTCCTGCGTCATGTGGGTGGTGACGCCGAGCAGGAGGACGGAGGCGCAGGCGGCGAGGGAGACCCAGAGGACGCGGAGGCCGAATGTCGGCGCGGGGGCGGGTTCGGCATCGGCCGTTTCGGTATGCGGCGTGTCGACGGCGGCGAACTTCCAGGCGACCAAGCCGGCGAGCACGATGAAGAGCGCGTAGGCGCCGGACCATACCCAGCCCTGTTGCGGGACGCTTAAGTTGGGTTCGACCAGCACGGGGTAGGTGAGCAGGGCGGCGAGGGAGGCGGCGTTGGACAGGGCGAAGAGGCGCCAGGGGATGCCGGTTTTGGTTTCGCGGACGTACCAGGCCTGCAGGAGCGGGCTGGTGGTGGAGAGCAGGAAATAGGGCAGGCCGATGGTGGTGGCCAGCAGGCCGAGGATGCGGAAGATGGGGTCTTCGGCGCCGGTGGGTTTCCAGGTGACGGAGGGGAGAATGGGGAGGGAGAGGAGGCTGAGCCCGAGGAGGGCAAGGTGGACCTGGCGTTGGCGCTTTGCGGGTTGGGCTTGCAGCCAGTGGGCGTAGGTGTAGCCGCCGAGCAGGGCGGCCTGGAAGAACAGCATGCAGGTGTTCCAGACGCCGGCGGCGCCGCCGAACCAGGGGAGGATCGCCTTACTGATCACCGGCTGAACCTGGAAGAGCAGGAACGCCGATACGAAAATCGTGAGTGCGAAGAGTAACATCTATTTCCAACTCGTCATCGCCCGGAAAACGGGCTCTGCCCTTTCTGCTGTGAACACGTAACAGGTACTGGAAGCGCGGGCGAGCAGGCGGTTCTGCTCATCTCGGACATCGCACTCTACCAGACCCGTGGTCCGGCTGCGGTTGATGACGCGGGCTTCGGCGGTGATGCGGCCGGCGCTGACGGGACGCAGGTAATTAATTTTTAGTTCTAATGTTGTCATAGCCTCGCCGTCGGCGAGGGAGCTGAAGAAGGCGACGCCCATGGCGTGGTCGGCGATGTCGCAGTAGACGCCGCCGTGGAGGGTGCCGGAGGGGTTGTGAACAGCGGGCGTAACGGCCATGGACACGCGTGCGAAGCCCGGTTCGAAGTGATCCATGGTCATTCCGAGGGTGGCTGTGACGCCGAAGGGGCCGGTGGCGGAGAGGCGTTCGCGGTAGAGGTCGTGGAGTTTGGCCATTTGAAGGGGAAAATGGCTATGGTAGCCTAAAGTTTCTACGTTGTTCTCGACTGAGGCCCGTTGCCGTCCAAAGTCAGCGAAGCGTTTACCCTCCGAACCTACCCTTACCGGGAAGCCGATCTTGTCGTGAGTTTTCTCACCAGAGACCAGGGAAGGCTGCGGGGAATCGCGCGGAGCGCAAGGCGGCAGAAGAATTCCTTCGGGTCCGGTTTGGAACGACTCTCTCTGGTGCAGATGAATTATTACCAGAAAGAGAATGTAGAACTGGTGCGGCTGAATAGTTGTGATTTAGTACAAAGCCAGTTCAGTCTAGCCAGCGATTATCCTTCCGGCGTGGCGCTCGACTACATCGCCGAACTTAGTGAACAGTTGTTGCCCTCCCACGAACCAAACGAAAAATACTTTCGCCTGCTCGGCTCGGTCCTGGACCAGCTCCGCGGCAAGCAGGGCGTATGGTTGCCGATTACCTACTTCTCGCTATGGGCGGTGCGGCTGTCGGGGTTCCTGGAAGAGATGCGGATCGAAGATGAATCACTCGCCATCGCCAAGGAAATGCTGACGAAACCGGTAAGCCAAATGGACGCCCGGGCGTGGACGAAAGAGACGGCGCAGGATCTGC
>JBIKOG010000161.1:0-17494 GCA_044358225.1 Bryobacteraceae bacterium
CTTACTGCTGCCATTGGTCCTCTCATTCTGAACCAACCCCTGTCCCCGCGTGTCCCTCTTTCTCCGTGTCTCACTTTGTGGTGGCAGCACACCCCGTCCGAAGCGAAGAGTGTCCCCCCTGCCGGACCAACCCAACGTCACCGGCTCGCAGCCACCAACCGCCAAACAGCACCCACCCAGCCCGGGGATACTTTGGTCCCCAGCCCACAACCGAACAATAGCCGGCTCCCCCAAGACGCGAAATCACTCCCGCCGAAACTCCAAATTCCACAACCGCTCCCGATGCAGCCGCAGCCCATCAGCCCCGAACTCCAACAACCAGGGCCCCACCGCAAACCGGTCCCGCGCCACCGCCTCCAGCGGAATACGCCAACCCGCCGCCGTGGTCAGAACCAGCCGCCCCTCCGCCACCACGAACTCCCACCGCACCCCCAACTCATCGTTTGAGAAACGCCCCACAAACCCATCCGCCCCCGTCAAAGCCCACTCCTCCCCCTTCATCCGGCGAAATCGCGTCATCCGGTCCCCTGCAAACCCAACGTCCAACCCATCGCGCCCCCGCCGCCGCAAAACCAACAACCCCGGCCGCGCATACTCCGCCCCGCCCAACGAAACACTCTCGCCCCGCACCGTCATCACAAATCCCTGCCGCGAGATCCACTTCCCCTCCAACCCCCGTCCCGCCGGGGCCAAAGACGCCCGCCCACCGGCCCCCAGATAAACGTCAGCAATCCGTCGCGACAGCGCCGTCGCGCTCACCGAATCCCCCTCACAAAGACAAACCACCGAAAGTCGCTCCCCCGGGAAATAAACCAAATCAGCGCTGAAACCCGCCGCCATCCCATTGTGCGAAATCGTCCGACGCCCCCGATACCGCCCCCAAAACAGCCCCGACGCATGGGCCAACCTCTCCCCGTTCCGCAACCGCCCCCGCACCTGAATCCGCCGCAGTTCCGGCAACCGCCCCATCCACCCCAGCAACTCATCCACGCTCCCATACAGCCCGCCATCCCCCATCGTCCGCGGCACCGCCGCCCCGCCATCCGTTCCCAACACCCCAAACTCCCGCCGCACAAACTCCCGCAATCCCACCCCGCTCACCCGTTCCACCAACAGCCCCAACAACACATACTCCGAGTTGCTATACGCATACTCCGTCCCCGGCGCAAAGTTCAACGCCCCCTGCCGCGCCAACAGCCGCACCACACCCAAATTGTCCAGGTTCTCCCGCGAACCCATCACCTCCTGCAGCGCCCCGTAATCCCGCAATCCGCTCGTATGATGCAACAGCTGTTGCACCGTGGCGCCACCCGCGCCCGCGCCCAACTCCGGAATCCGGGCCGTAATCGGTTCCTCCAGCCGGATCCGCCCCTGCTCCGCCAAACGGTACACTGCAGCCGCCGTAAACTGCTTGGAGACGGACGCCAAATACATCGGCGTCGACGTCGACAGTCCACCCGCAAACACCCGCCGTCCCTGCCGCAAGACCCCCGCAGCACACCCCGGCGTCGCCGCCAGCAGCTGCCGCACCGCCTCCGCCTCCCCCGCAGCCACACAGCCGGCCACCCACAACGCCACTCCGATCCGCATCATTCTCACCCAAACAGCAAATCACGGTCCAACGCGGTTCTGCACGCGGCCCCGCCCCCTCCGCTAAAATCCAAGGATGCGCTTCGCCCTCCGCCACCGAATTCGCGACTGGCGAACGTCCCTCTCCTTCATCGCCGTCGTCGCCGCCGCCACCGCCATCGCCGGCGCCTGGATCGCCATCGCCCTCCCCCTCATCACCCGCGCCCTGCCGTTCCCTGATCCCGACCGGATCGTCGCCATCGAAACCGCAAACCGCGGAGAACGAAACGGCCTCACCTGGGCCGACATGGAAGAACTCCGCGGCGACTCCGTCGAATCCATCGCCGCCTTCGCCCCCCGCACCTGGGGCCTCCAAACCGAAAAGCAAGGCCACGTCGAAGTAGTCCTCTCCCAACAGGTCACAGGAGACTTCTTCCGTACCCTCGGCCTCGACATCGCCCAGGGCGAACCCCTATCCCGCCTCCACGAACTCGCCGGCAATCAGTCTTCGGTCTGGTTCTCCCACGAAGCCTGGAGCCGCATCCTCGGCGGAACAACCGATCTCTCCAACCGCACCGTCTGGATCAACGCCGTCCCCTATCGCCTCGCCGGCGTCCTCCCCGCCGCCTTCGACTTCCCCCACCAGGGCCAAAGCCCCGACATCTACATCCCTCTCGACCGCGCCACCTACCTCGGCCCCCACGGCCCCGGCGGACTCGGCGTCGTCGCCCGTCTCCAACCCGGCACCTCCCGCGGCCGCTTCCAAGCCCAACTCGACGCCCGCGCCAACGAACTCGCCACCCGCTTTCCCGCCACCAATACCGGCATGCAATTCCTCGCCACCAGCCTCTCCACCGCCCTCCTCGGCGATCGCTGGCGCCTGCTCAATTGGTTGCTTGCCGCCATCCTCGTTCTCGTCCTCATAGCAATCGCCAACGCCGGCGGCATCTGGTTTGCCCACTGCCTCCGTCAACGCCAACGCATCGCCGTCCAGCTCGCCCTCGGCGCCAGCTGGCGCCGCGTCTCTTTCGAACTCCTCGCCGAGGTGCTCCTGCTCGGCCTCGTCGCCGCCGCCGTCGGCCTGCTCGGCTGTGCCTGGTTTCTCGACGCTCTGCGAACCGCGCCCCTCTTCTCCGCCCAACTCGCCCTGTTTGAACTCTGGCAAAAAGTCGGTCTCAACCCGTCCGCCATCACCGCCATCGTCGCCCTCGCTCTCGGCGCCAGCCTCTGCGCCGGCCTCGCACCCCTCCTCGTCCTGCGCCGCACCGCCACCAGCCGCTCCGCCTCGCGCGTTCGCCTCGTGCTCGCCGCCGCCCAGCTCGTCCTCACTGGAACCCTCTCCTACGCCGGCATCACCATCGGCCGCAACGTCTTCCAACTCCTCCAGGCCGACCCCGGCTTCCGCACCGATCAAATCCTCGTCTCCGGCATCGGCATCTCCGAATCGAAATACAACACCGACGAAAAGATGATCGCCTTCCACCAGCAGGTGATCGAGCGGCTGACCAACATCCCCGGCGTCCAATCCGCCGCCGGCGGCACGTCGATTCCCCTCAGCCGCGGCCGCACCCGCTTCCTGCTCGATAGCGAAGCCACCCCCAAGGAACAACAACACACCGCCGCCATCGGCGTCGCCAGCCCCGGAGCCCTGCCGCTCCTCGAGATCCCCCTGCGCCGCGGCCGGCTCTTTGCCGATTCCGACCGCTTCACCACTCCCAAAGTCGCCCTCGTCAATCAGGCCTTCGCCGATCGCTACCTCCCCGCCGGTACCGATCCCCTCGGCCACCGCCTCCGCTTCTCGTTCTACAACGGCTTCGCCGCCAAACCCTACACCGAACACCAAATCATCGGCGTCGTCGCCAACACCCGCAACCGCGAACTCGGCGCCGAAACCGAACCACAAATCCTCATCAGTTCCACCCAAATGGCCTTCGAAGGCTTTCAATACTTCGTCCGTTCCTCGCTCCCCGCCGCCGCGCTTCTCGCCCCGGTGCGCGATGCCGTCTGGAGTGTCGATCCCGCCACCCAATCCGTCAGCCTCACCCCGCTCTCCGCCCGCGTCGAACAATCCATCGTCAATCTCCGCCTCCTCGCCTGGTTGCTCGGCCTCTTCGCCGCCGCCGCCACCCTCGTCGTCGTCTTCGGCCTCGCGTCGAGCCTCGCGGCGACCTTCGTCGAACTGCGCCGCGAACTCGGCATCCGCGCCGCCCTCGGCGCCTCCCCCCGCCGTCTCGCCTACAGCTCCATTCGCTGGGCCGTTCTCGCCGTCCTCTGCAGCGCCACTCTCACCCTTCCGGCCTCTGTCGTGATCGGAAACTTACTTCGAATCGACAAAGCCCCCATCGGCTGGGACGCCCGCGGTTGGCTCCTGTCCTCTCTCATCCTGGCCGCTATCGGAATCGCCGCCGCCTGGCTCCCCGCCAGGCGCGCGGCATGTCTCAACCCAGCCGATACGCTCAGGACCGAATAGAGCCGTTACCGAAATCTTGCCGAAAACCACTGACGGGAACCAATCTGCCGAGCGGCGTGCGGGCGCCGCTCGGCAGGCTCATGCGCTTATCTCCTGGGCATGGGCGGTCCGTCGGGGATCGCGCCGAAGATGTTCGGCGACAGGTCCCGGACACTCTCCCACCGGAGCCCCATCGCGGCGAACGTGTTCGGGTCCGGGACGTGACGCTTCACCCCGCCCGTCAACACATACACGGCGCCGTTCGAGGGATTGCGAATGAGATTCCCAGGCAGCGTAGGATAGCGGCCGGCGTCGGGAATGCTCATAACTCCAGGCATGTCGCGGACACGTCCCCAATCGAATCCCAGAGCGGCGAAGGTGGCCGGATCAGGAATGTGACGCCGGCGGCCCTGGGTAATGAAGTAGACGCCGCCCGTCGAAGGGTCGCGCAGTAACTGGCCTTCAAAATTGCCGGTGGGTGGGGGCGCCGGAGCAGGATTTCCGCCTCCATTTCCGGCCCGGCCTCCTCCGGCGCAGAGCGGTTTGTTGTAGGCCTTGACGATCATCGCGATCCCGGTGGGATCCAGTTCATAGGGATCGAAATCCTCGCCCGCCGCCATGCTCGACATGATCTCAATCTGCTTCTCCGTGAGCGTCTGGCGAGCCTCGTCCGCCAGTTCACGCATCTTCTTCTTGGCGGCCGCCTTGGATATCCCACTGGTTGCGCGCCGGGCGGCGGACTTGGCCGAGGTGGTGACGGCGGCCTTTGCGGCGGTCCCGCTACCACCAGTTGCGACTGTAAGCGCAATATTGGCGGCCACGTCCAGTACCGATACCACCTGATCCGTGATCGCACCGGCGCATTCCGAAGAAGACGTCGCGCAACCCGCGCCACAGTTCACCCAGCCAGCCGGGCATTGGCCCCAGCAAACAGGACCAACTCCGGAATAGCCGCCGCGGCAACCGGTGTAGCAGAGCCCCGCGTCGTACTGCGCGCCGCCGTCGCAGGAAGTGGGAATGGTACCGGCGCCGCGACCGTAGCTGGGCTTGGTACAGGCGATCCCGGTATCCGTGAAGCCGGAAGGGCAGTCCGGCGAGCACGTGCAGCAACCGACGTTGTGAAAGCCCGGCTTGCACTTGGGGTAGGCCATCGCGCCATTCTTCTCACACCGTCCACGGCCGTGGTCGGCTTCGCAGCGGCTCATCATTCCGCTGTCATTCAACGCATCGCCAAACTTCCAGGGGTAGCCGGCGCCGCGGCCGTAGGGTCCCGGCTTCGTGCAGCCCACTCCGTGATCGGTATAGCCGGCCGGGCACGTGCCCCAGCACACCGGGCCTACGCCGTTCATCCCCGCCTGGCAACTGCCATAGCAGAGGCCCGCCTGATTCTCCTGTCCGGGACCGCAGCGCGTCGGAATCGTACCGACACCGCGGCCGTACGATTCTCTCCAACAGAACTCCGCGCTAACGGTGGGCGCCAGGACCAGGAAACTCCCGAGCGCGAGTGCCAACCTCGTGAAAAACGACTTTGTAGACATGACATGCTCCTTCCTTGAAATCAGCGGCCGGTTTCATTCCGGCCGGTTATGTTGAAGCGCGATCCGCCTCCTGCCGCGGCCATGAACATGGCTGACGGCCTCTGGCGTGACGCACCGGGGCGGGGACGGTCCCCGATCGGGAACGCGGACGCGCAAGGTCAATTTCTTTAATTGCGGCCCGGCGATGATTCCTGTTGGGCGGCGGCCAGGTTGCCCTTGGCCGGGCGCGGACGGGCTCGCTCCGCAGCCACATACATGGCCAGCGTCTCCACATCGGAGGCGCCGGGGATCAGGCGGTCGCCAATGACGAGCGCGGGCGTGCCGCCAATTTCCAGGTCATTGGCCAGCACACTGTTGCGTTGGATAAGTTCAGTGATGGCGGGATCTTCCACAGCCGCAAGAAAGCCGTCACCGATTCCAATCCGTGTCGCAATCTCGGCGACCGCACTTGGCGTTAACTCCGGCGCGGCCATCAACTCCTTGTGGAAGGCCATGTACTTGCCACGACGATGCGCAACGAGTGCGGCCCGGGCGGCGAACAGCGAATCGGGTCCAAGGATGGGCAGTTCCTTGAAGACGATGCGGACGTTGGGATCCCGGTCCGCGAGTGCCGTGAGGATCGGTGAGATTCGCTTGCAGTACGTGCACCGGTAGTCCAGGAATTCGACAATGGTGACGTCGGCCTTGGGGTTACCGTAGCTGGGCGACTGGGTATCTTCCGTGAGCGCGGATCCTCGGGCGAGGATGGCCTCACTCTGCTTCCGGACGCGAGCCTGTTCCTCCCTCGCCGCCAGTGCCTGCAGCGCTTCGCGGACGATGGCAGGGTTAGCGAGCAGGTACTCCCGGACAACCGAGTGCATCTCTTCGCGTTGCGACGGGGAGAGATGCGAAGCGGCACTCCCAGCGAATTCGACTTTGGCAGTACGATCCGCTATAGCTGCATTCTCCTGTCCGAATCCGGTACTTCCGAACAGAAGGAACACGAGGACGATCGCAGTATTGTTGAACATTTCATTTTCCTCCGCGGTAATTTCCGCTCCACCTCTAAGCGCAGGTGGAGGTACGGACGGGCCGCGGCGCAAACAAAAAATGCAATCTGAGATAGGGTCGTTTGAAACTGCCAGCCAACGGCAAACCAGCTACGCTTGTGAACGTGCCGTTTGCCCCCCTGCCAGCAAATCGCCCTGGTTCGCAAACTAGCCGGTGTCGGTGGCGCAAAACGTGGTCGCAAGCCCAAAGAAGCAGTCGCCGAGGAAGTGGCGGAACCCGTCAGGAATCCGTGGATGTAAACGAAGCACCCGTCAGCTTGGGGAACTGACGGGTGCTTTGAGAGGTTCTATGCTCTGGAGCGAAAGAGTTGAACGCTAATAGGCAGACAGACGCTCACTCCTCGAATAAATAGGCGATGAGCTCTTCCTCTGACTGAAAGCTCATCACGGGACCGCTGAGGACAACAGATCCTGTCGAGAAGTCGTCAACATAAAAGTGCCAGCGGCTACCGTCTTCCCACTGCATTATCTTCCATTGTTCACCTTCCGAAAGTAGCGGTTTGACCGTTCCGCAAACCTGCGAGTTAGTGACGACGATCTCATATTCGACCGTTTGTACGAAGCCCGAATATGATTCTACCTGTCCGGTACCGCTATGGCTGTGTGCTGGCTTAACCTGTGGTGCCATTCCCAAAGATTATCAATCAAATCTGAAGTATGCCCGCGCAGCCGGCGCCCGTCGGGCTGGCGAAAAGAGTTTCGCCTGGACGATCCAGGCCCGCCGCCCGGTCTGAAGCCGCCCACGCCAGAGACGCGTTCCACCTGCACCTTGGCTGTCTCGTCGCCCGAGGCGGTGTAGCGATCTGCCACGCCTTTACCTTCCGCGAAATGCACCTGTACGATCGGCGATCCGTCCCTGGTTGCGTAACGCTCAGAACCTAGAAAAACCGCAAGTTATAACTCACCGCCACCCCGCGCCCAATCTCCGCCGCGGCGTCTTTAATAAACGAAAGGTGATTGCGGTAGTACGCATTGTTCGCGTTGAACCAGTTCACCGAAAACAGATGCACCGTATGCTGCCGCGCCAAGGTATAGGAAGCCCGCACATTCGCCGTCGCATACCCAGCTGTCTCTGTCTCCGTCGGGAAAACCAACGACTGCCGCCGCGCCAGCACCAGCTCCGGTGCCAAACTAAACGCCTTATACCGGAAATCCACCCCCGCCCGTCCGCGCCCCGGCGGAATCCGCGGCAGCGGCGTGTTGTTCACCCGCAACTGCGCGTCCACCATGTCAAAACCCAGGTTCAACCACAACATCGGATGCAACGCTGCCTGCAGCTTCGAGTCAAAACCCATATACCGCGCATTGCTCTGCGAATATTGCGCCGCAATCAACCCGTCCTCAATCTCCCCCGTCGGCGCCAAAAACACGTACTGGTTCAGCCGGTAAAGAAACCAGTTCGCCTCCGCCTTAAACCGCGCCGTCGTATGCCGGATCGACGTGTCGAACCCGTTCGACCGCTCCCCCCGCAGATTCGTGTCCCCGATCTCATACGTCAGGTTTCCCACGTGCGGTCCCAGTGCATACAACTCCTCCAGCGCCGGAGCCCGGAACGAGTGGCTGTAGCTCGCCACAAACGCCCCGCCGCGCCATAAGGGCACGTTTGCCCCCGCCGACCCCGAAAATCCGGTGAACGCCCGCGCCCGCCCCGTCTCCGGGGCATAGCGCGTGTCCTCCAATCGTCCACCGAACTGCAACTTCATCCGCTCCAACTGAATGCTCTCCACCCCAAACACCGCAAACGACTTCTGCGAAACCGGCGGCGTAATCGCCTCCGCCCCAACGGCCTCATAGTCCCGCCGCAGCCCCCACACCCCAAAACTCCCGCTAAACGGCCCCTTCCGCTTCTGCTCCACCACCAACCGGTAATCGAACTGCTTGTTGTAGAACTGGTTCTCCACCTCGCCATCGGCCACTTCGTTGTGTTCCCAGTTGCTGTAATTCAAGCTGAACTGCATCCGGTCGTGCAAACCGCCCGTCACCCGGACGTTATGCCGCGTGAACGGCAACCGTACCCGCTCGGCATCTTCTTCAATCAGCGGTATCTGATAGGTGCCATGCTGCGTGTTGTAGGCGGCGGTAAACCACCCGCGCGCGTCATACCGCGACATCGACACCCCGCCCGTCAACCCCCGCGAACCGGAGTTTTCAATCCGCTCCCGCGCCGTCCGGTAATCGGAAGTCCTTTGTCCGCCAGTGTTTAGCCGCATTACCCAGGGCCCGGACCCGGCGCTCACCCCCGCGCTCCCGCCATGCAGCCCGTTGTTCGAGCCGCCAATCGCCGACAAGTACCCATGCACCCCGTCATGCGCCGCCGCCTGCCCCGCATGGTGATCGGTGATCATGTTCACCACCCCGCCAATCGCGTTCGACCCATAGAGCAACGTCGCAGGGCCCCGTACAACTTCAATCCGCTCAAGACCTTGCGGGTCCACCGGTTCCCCGTGGTCGCCCGATTGGCTCGACAGGGTTCCCGTTCGCACGCCATCTTGCATAATAAGGACACGGTCGCCGTCAAACCCCCGCAACACCGGCCGCGACGTCCCCGGCCCGAACGAGCGCTTGGAAACGCCCGGCTGCCCGTCGAGTACTTCGCCCAGCGAAGTCCCTGTCTTTACAGCAAGATCCAACGTATCGAGCGTCGAAACGGAGTTAATCGCCTCCAGCGTGGTTTCTACCTTGCCAGACGCTGTTACGGTGATCTCCTGCCGGATCGGCGACAAGCGCAAGGAGAAGGAGACGGTGGGCTTATTGTCCTTTGTAATCAACACTTTCTTCCGCACGTCCGCCAGCCCGGCCGACTGCGCCAGCACGTCAAACTCCCCCTCCGGCAACGCCGGAAAGCGGAATTTCCCATCGTCATCAGTCTCGGTGGACTTGTTCAACTGGGGCAGGACCACCGTCACGTGGTGCAACGGCTTGCCCGTCGATTCCAAGGTGACCGTCCCTTCTAACGTGTTGACACCCAATAGGTTGGCAGCGAGCAGGATAAAGTGATACATCGTTCTCAGTAAATAGAATGATGCATATATCGCGCCACGGATACCGAAAACTTGTGAACGGGCCCAATCCGTCGGTGAGCGGGACCACTGCGTTGCTATAATCGGGCCAAACCCTTATGCCACGGTACTTTACGCTCGATCAGGCCAACGCGCTGCTACCGCGTGTCGAGCAGCATCTGCGCGACGCCCTCTTCGCTCGCGACGAATACCTGATGGCCGAAGAGGCCTTCCAGGAGATCCAAAAACACATCTTCATGGCCGGAGGCTCGGTCGTCGACCGCGACAAAGTCACGCAAATCGTCGCCAAAAAGGGTGCCTCCAGCGTCATTTTTGAACAGGAAATGGAGCTTTTGGAGGCCCTTTCCGTGCACGTCAAGGACCTCGATCGCGGCCTGATTGACTTTTCCACATGGTACCAAGGCCACGAAGTGCTCCTCTGCTGGGAGTTCGGCGAAGAGAAAATTAACTTCTGGCACGGTCTCAACGAGGGGTTCCAAGGCCGAAAAGAGATTGATGAGGCTTTTTTAGAGGGCCATTCGGGAGAATCCGAGCAATAGTTTTCTCCCGGCTCGGCCGATAGACTTTTTGGACTAGCAAAGTTTCATGGCTTTGTTATACTACCTTGAGAAATCTCCCCAACGTGGCGCAAGTATATGAAAAACCATAGACTTGGCTACCAAAAACCGAAGAGGTAAGATGATAAGAAAGAAAATGACCTCGTTAGTCGGAATCGTGGTTCTGGCCAGTGCGGCGATGTATGCCCAAACATCGACTGGTTCACTGAGCGGTTCTGTAACGGATCCGAATGGCGCAGTTGTACCCGGCGCGAAAGTTACCGCCACCAGCACGACGACTGGCGGCAAGCTGGAAATGATGACGACCGATGCCGGGCTCTATGTGTTCCCGGCTGTCCCCGTTTCGACCTACAACATCACCGTGGAAAAGACCGGCTTCAAGAAGTTGAACCGGACCAACATTGAAATCCGCATCGCCCAGCGCCAGGATTTGGACCTGCGTCTGGAAGTCGGTGACGTGCAGCAGACCGTGGAAGTGACGGCGGATGCGCCGTTGCTCGAAACCTCCAGCCCGGAACGCGGCCAGCAGCTGTCCCAGAAGTTCATGGACAACCTGCCGCTGTTCTCCGGCGGCATCCGCAACCCGCGCGCCTTTGTGAACTACATGCCCGGCGTCACCAACAACGGTGAACAGAGCGTGTCCGGTTCCGGCGGCCGTGCGCAGGAAGTTCTCATCGACGGTGGTTCGGCGTTGAACGTCGAATCGAGCGCGGTGTTCAACTTCCCCTCGTCGGAAATGTTCAGCGAATTCAAGATGCTGCAGTCCAACTACTCGGCCGAATACGGCCGCGTCGGTGGCGGTATCGAAATTTATGTCGCCAAGAGCGGCACCAACTGGTTCCACGGCGCGGCTTTCCACAACATGCGCCGCGACATTTGGAACGCGAATGCCTGGGCCCGTAACGCCAATCCGAACCCGGCCGGCAACTTCCGTCCGAAGGAACGCTTCAACGAAACCGGTGGCGTCATCGGTGGTCCGGTGTTCATTCCGAAAGTCTACGACGGCCGGAACAAGACCTTCTGGTTCTTCACCTACGCCAAAGACATTCGTCCCATCTCGCTCGGCTTCCCCTTGCTGACGGTTCCGACCGCGGCGATGAAGGCCGGTGCGTTCAACGAAGCTGGCGTGCCGACCATTTATGACCCGGCGACGACGGCGGGCGATGTCCGCACCCCGTTCCCGGGGAACACGATTCCGGCCGCGCGGTTCAGCCGTAGCGCACGGAACCTGATGTCGTTGATCCCGAATCCGACCCGTGGTTCGCTGCAGGGCAACTACGACTTCGTGAACCGGACGGCGTTTGACCGCACCATCTGGAGCCTGAAGTTCGACCATGCTTTCAGCGCCACCAACCGCGCTTCGTTCTTCTTCTCGAATGAAGTGCAGGCGCAGGACGACGTGACGAACTTCGAAGGCGCGATCGGCAACGGTCTGCAGAACTTCCAGAAACCGTTCAACTACCGCATCAACCACGATTTGAGCATCCGCCCGAACCTGTTGATGCACACGACGTATTCGTTCTCCAAGACCCGCCAGACCTGGGACAACCCGAATCAGCGTGGAGCCGGCAGCCGCCTGGGCTTCAACCTGACCGGTGACTCCGACGCGATTCCGCGTATCCAGTTCTCCGGCGCGGCTGGCCTGTCGCCCTACGGCGTGCAGGACGGCAAAGTGGCGAATGGCGCGCAGTTCAACACCCAGTACCACATCTCGCAGGGCTACACGCTGCTGAAGGGTAAGCACGAATACAAGTTCGGTTGGGCATACCGCCGCTTCCTGACCCTGGGTCAGGATCTGGCCGGCACCAACGGCTTGTACCTGTTCAACCGCGCTCAGACCGGTTTGCCGACCGCGCTGACCTCCACCGGTCACGAGTTCGCCAGCCTGATCCTGGGCGGCGCAGACCGCGCTTCGCAGATCGTTCCCCCCGTGTTGTTCGACACGACGTTCTACCACGACACCTCGGTTTACTTCCAGGACAACTGGAAGATCACCTCGAAACTGACCCTGAACCTCGGCATGCGCTACGAAGTGCCGATCGGTTGGCACGTCCCCGGCGGCAACGGCTACTCGATGGTTGACATCAAGGTGCCGAACCCGGCCGCTGGCGGCCTCCCCGGCGCCCTCGTCTTCTCCGGTACCGGCCCCGGCCGTACGGGTCAGAAGCGCTTCTACCCGACCGACTACTCCAACGTTGGACCGCGCCTCGGCGCCGCCTATCAGCTGGGACCGAAGACGGTTCTCCGCGGTGGCTGGTCCATCTACTACCAGGGCCTGTCGAGCGGTGGCTGCGGCTGCCGTCAGGGCTTCGCCGGTTCGAACGATCTGGTCAGCGATGGCCGCAACGCCATCCTGAACTGGGACAACGGGATCCCGTTGGCTCCGGGCTATCGCCCGCCGCCGATCATCGATCCTTCCTACGTGAACTTCCAGAGCGTGCAGTACCAGGGTTCGACCGCCGGTCAGGCTGGCCGTATCTACAACTGGAGCTTCAACGTTCAGCATGAAGTGAAGAACTTCCTGATCGACGTCGCCTACCAGGGCAACCGTGGTACGCGCTTGAACTCGACGATCGACTTGAACCAGCTGCCCACGAGCTTGCTGAGCCGTGGTTCGCTGTTGTCGGCGCGTATCGATTCGCCGGCCGCCGCCGCCGCTGGCTTCCGGGCCCCGTTTGCTAACTTCCCGGCCGGGCAGAATGTGGCGCAGTCCCTGCGTCCGTTCCCGCAGTACCTGTCGGTCAACAGCCTCTTCGCCGGTTACGGCCGGAGCTGGTACGATGCCCTGCAGACCAAAGTGGAACGCCGCTTCGGCACCTACCAGCTGATGGTGAACTACACCTGGTCGAAGAGCCTGGGCAACGGTCACTTCCGCCAGGTCTTCAGCCAGGCCGGTGGTCAGGGTTCGCCGCAGGACTACAACAACCTGCCGGACGCCAAGAGCTTCATGCCCTTCGACATCCCGCACGTCCTGAACATCCTCAGCACCTTCGACATGCCGTTCGGCAAGGGGCGTAAGTACCTGAGCTCGACCAACAAGATCACCAACGCTCTCGTGAGCGGCTGGACGGTCTCCTCGGCGCAGGTCTACCGCAAGGGCACCCTGTTGCAGTTGGTGACCCCGGGCAATCCGCTGGGCAACGGCGTGCTGTTTGCGCCGCTGACCAAGGCGAATCGCTCCGCGGTGCCGATCCGCACCGGTGTGGAGCGCACGTCGCTCGACCCGAACAACCCGACCAGCCGGTTCTTCAACACCGCGGCGTTCTCGGCGGCTCCGCAGTTCACGCTCGGCACGGCGGCGTTCTACCACAACGATTTCCGTCAGCCTTCTGTCTTCACCGAGAATCTCTCGATCGTGAAGCGGACCACGCTGTTTGAAACCGACAAGAACCCGGTGGTGTTGACCTATCGTACGGATGGTTTCAACATCTTCAACCGCACGAGCTTCGGTGGCGTCAACGGTACCGTTGGCAACGCCAACTTCGGCCGCCCGACCGGGCCGCAGAATGGCGCTCGTCTGATCACGATGGGTCTGCGCCTGGAATTCTAATTCCTGGTTCAGTCTGTACGAAACAGAAAAGGCCGCCCGAAAGGGCGGCCTTTTTGCGTGTGCCGAGCATCGTTGAAAACGCAGCCGGCGAAAAAGGAAACCCGGGAGCAGTCGCCGCCACGGTGAAAATCGAGCGGCGGACGAAGGCGGTGCAAGCTTGGTTTCCCGGGCTCGCAGGCGGTTGCAGCGACGGAGCGGTTGGGCAAGAGGCGATGCCGCCCCAGAACAAGAACTCCTGCTTTAAGGTGGGGCTATCATGCCTCGCTGTTACCAATCGAACTTCGATAGGCGGTTCGGCTGGATTGGCGTTGAAGATTCGGCTGACCTCACCGGCGGCGGCGAGGGCGGTTTTCTCGTCGGCGCCCCGGGAATAGATTCGGTGCCGATCGCGAAGTACGTTCCGTTCGGCACCAGACCCTCATCGGTCGTCGCAACCGTGTCGCGGGCGCAATCAACGGCGATTGGGGCGCGAGGAATAAACTGCCTCCCGACCGTTGGCACCGGCCCGACCGTCACGCGAACTCCGGAGGCGTCCACCACAACCGTGCGCGGAGCGTGGGTGTTTACTGCAGGGCTTGGCTGAGATCTGCGCAGATGTCGGCGGGGTCTTCGATGCCCACCGAGAGACGGACGAGCGAGTCGCGGATGCCGAGACGTTCACGCTGTTTGGGCGAGAGGTCGCGGTGGGAGGCCATGGCCGGGTAGAGCATCATGGTGTGGACGTCGCCGAGCGAGGTCGCTTTCACGACCATCTTGAGGCGGTTCATGAAGGCGAAGACCTCCTCGCGGCCGGCATCCTTCAGCTCGAAGCTGATCATGGCGCCGTGGAGGCCATCGGGCAGCAGGCGCAGGAGCGTGGCGCGGTCGGGGTGCTCGGGATCGTTGAGGAAGTTCACCTTGGTGACGTTGGCGTGCTGGCGGAGGAAGGCCGCCACGGTGACGGCGTTGCGGCACTGGCGTTCCATGCGGAGCGGGAAGGTCTTGATGCCGCGCATGGCGAGGTAGGCCTCGAAGGGTCCGAGGGTGGGGCCGTAGGTGCGGCTCAGGGTGCGCAGGGCGTCGTAGTGGGCTTCGTCGCTGACGATGAGGCCGCCCATGACGTCGCCGTGGCCTGCGAGGTACTTGGTGAGCGAGTGGACGACGAGGTTGGCGCCGAGTTCGAGCGGGCGCACGAGCATCGGCGTTGCGAAGGTGTTGTCGACGATGAGGGCGGCGCCGGCGGCCTGGGTGAGCTTGGCGATCTGGTCCACCGGGCCAACGCGGAGCAGGGGATTGGAGATGGTCTCCATTAAGACGGCGCCGGGCTTCTCTTCCTCGATGGCGGCGGCGACTTTGTCGAGGTCACAGATGTCGACGAAGGTCGTTTCGATGCCGAAGGGCTCCATCACCTTCATGAGCAGGTTGATGGTGGCGCCGTAGAGGGCGTTAGCGGCGACGACTTTCTTCCGCCGGTCGATGAGGGCGGTGCAGAGGGCGAGTTCCAGGGCCGCCATTCCGGTGGCGCAGGCGAGCGAGCCGTGGCCGCTTTCGAGCGTGGTGCAGAGCTCTTCGAGAGCGTGATTGGTGGGGTTGTCGTAGCGGGCGTAGGCGTAGCCTTCGACTTCGTGGGCGAACACCTTATCGGTGGTTTCGATGTCCTCGTAGACGAAGCTGGAGGCGGTGTAGATGGGGGTGGTGACAGGGATGTGCGCGCCCTGTTTCTTGCGGTCGCCGGCGTGGACCGCCTTCGTATGGATGTTCATGCTTTTCGTTTCCAGCGGGTGCCTTCTTTGGTGTCTTCGAGGATGATGCCCTGTTCGAGCAACTCGGCGCGAATGGCGTCGGCGCGGGCGAAGTCGCGGGCCTTTTTGGCGGCGACGCGTTCGGCGGCGAGGGCATCGATGGCTTCGTCGGTGAGGCCGCCTTCGGCGACGGTGGGCTTGAGGATGTCGAAGACTTCGTCGAAGCGGGCTAGGAGGGCGACGACGGGGGCGACGTTGGCGGCGTTGAAGCCACCGGAGTCCATGGCGGAGTTGGTCTCGCGGATGAATTCGAAGAGGACGCCCAAGGCGTTGGCGGTATTGAGGTCATCGTCCATGGCCTCTTCGAAGCGGGCGAGGGAGTCGGCGGTGCGCTTGTCGGCGTCGGCGTTGGCGCCTTCGGGGAACTTGTCGGTTTTGAGGCGGAGTTCGAAGTTGCGAAGGCGTTCGATGGACGTCGCGGCTGCCTTAAGGCCGTCGAAGGTGAAGTTGAGCTTATTGCGGTAGGGGACGCTGGCCAGGAGGTAGCGGACGGCTTCGGGCTGGTAGCCCATCTGGAGGACGTCGCGGAGGGTGTAGTAGTTGCCGAGGGACTTCGACATCTTCTGGCCTTCGACAATCAGGTGTTCGGCGTGGATCCAGAAGCGAGCGAATGGCTTCCCGGTGACGGCCTCACTTTGGGCGATCTCGTTTTCGTGATGGGGGAACGTCAGATCGATGCCGCCGGCGTGGATGTCGAGGGTTTCGCCGAGGTATTTCATGGCCATGGCGGAACATTCGATGTGCCATCCGGGGCGGCCGTCGCCGATGGGGGTGTCCCAGGAGGGTTCGCCCTCCTTCTTGTTCTTCCAGAGGACGAAGTCGCGGGCGTTTTCCTTTTCGTACTCGTCGACGTCGACGCGGGCGCCGGCGATCATGCCGCCGAAGTCGTTATGGGAGAGCTTGCCGTATTCGGGGAACTTGGCGATGCGGTAGTAGATGGAGCCGTCGGACTCGTAGGTGATGCCCTTTTCGGTGAGGGACTGGATGAGGGAGACCATTTCGCCGATGTGGTCCGTGGCGCGGACGACCTTTTCGGGGCGCTGGAGGCGGAGGGTGGCCATGTCCTCGAGGAAGGCGGCTTCGTAGGGTTTGGTGTAGTCGAAGATCGAAACGCCTTGCTGGACGGCTGTTCGAATGATCTTGTCGTCCACGTCGGTGATGTTCATGACGTGGAGGGTGTCCATGCCACGGGCGCGGAGCCAGCGGCGGAGGATGTCCTGGAACGTGAAGGTGCGGAGGTTGCCGATGTGGGCGAAGTTGTAGACGGTGGGGCCGCAGACGTACATGCGGACGGTGTTGTCGCTGGCGGGGGCGAAGTCTTCGACCTTCTGGGTGAGTGTGTTGTAGAAGCGGATCGGCATTGCGGTGGTGGGGTAGACCTCTATGATACGATGCGGGCGGCAGGGTCGGGGTGGCGGGGCGTTGGGTTACGTTGGGTTGCGTTGGGTTCCGCTTGGGTTTCGGCGGGTTGACCCAGGGCGTAAGTCCTGTG
Organism: Bryobacteraceae bacterium; assembly: GCA_044358225.1. Classification (GTDB taxonomy): domain Bacteria; phylum Acidobacteriota; class Terriglobia; order Bryobacterales; family Bryobacteraceae. The sequence continues at coordinate 17,006 of JBIKOG010000161.1, forward strand.
TTTTCAATGTCGCTTGGGACCCTCCGCTGTGTGGGGTTTTCGTTTTTCGTCGGGCGATGGGCTTTGCGGCGCGGGAACGGCAAAAGGGCCTGCCAATGCCGCCTCGATTGGCGGATGACAAGCCCTCACAGGTCTATTATAGCAAATTGTCAAGGAGCGGGGGCGGGTTGGGCGGCTGGAGTGTTTTTGTTTTGTAGGGGTTAGGGGAAGTTTAACGCTTGTGATGGGTCGTTTCGCATGTGCCAGGCAGATAGCTATGCTGATCGGCCAGCGTTGTCCCCGTACCCGATCGAACAAGATGGTTCCTGCGAAGCCGCCCAGTATCGCGGCAGCCGCCGTCCAGCCAGAGGGCCTCCGGGTGGTCCCGTGAGGCCCTCGCGGCACTTACTCGGTCCGTCGCCGCAACGGTGGCAGCGGAGGCCACAACACGGCAAAGCAGGCCGCCAAAATCGCGGGAAGAGAGAGAAGAGCTAGCCCGACTTTCGCAGT
>JBIKOG010000381.1:0-5235 GCA_044358225.1 Bryobacteraceae bacterium
CCACGCCCCGCCCGTCCCACGCCCCGCCCGTCCCACGCCCCGCCCGCTCCACGCCCCGCCCGTCCCACGCCCCGCCCGCTCCACGCCCCGCCCGTCCCACGCCCCGCCCGCTCCACGCCCGCCCCGTCCGGGGACACTCTGATCCCCAGTCCGATATTTCCCCCTGTCCGAAACGAAGGGTGTCCCCCCAGCCCGCCCGCCCAAGCCCGCCCAAACCCCCTCAACTCCGCGCCTTAACCGCAACCCCCATCGGATGATCCGCTAACGCCTCCGCCACGCTCTCCCGGTCCGCCAGCGGCCGGTTCTGGCTCACTTTCCATTTCCCTTCCCACCGCACAATCGGAATCTCAATCCCCGTAATCGCGCCCAACAGCTTGTCGATATACGCCCCCGGCGCATCGTCAATGTGCCAAGGCTCCGCCCGCTGCCCCTCAAAAAACGCCGTCAAATCCGCCACCACCGTCCTCAGCCGCGAGGGCTCAGTAAATGTCCGCAAAGTCCCATGCGCATGCACGGCAATGTAATTCCAAGTCGGCACCACCCGCGGATCTTGAGCCTTGGTCGCATAAAACCCCGGCGAAACATAATGCTGCGGCCCATGAAAAATGGCAATCGCCGCCACGCCATCCGCGCCCGCAATCGGATTCCCCCGCGCCACATGTCCCACCAAAACGCCATCCCGCAACAACAGCGGCACGTGCGTCGCCTCCATCCCATCCCCCAACATCACCACCAGAGTCGCCAGCGGATACTCCCGCAGCAACGCCTCCATCACCTCCGGCCGGTCCTCCCGAAACAGCGGCGGCGTATACATGCGCTAAAACAGAATCCTAACCCGCAGTGTCCCCGGCACAGACTCCAGCCGCTTCTTCAATCGCAACGACTTCGCCCGCTCCCCGGCCTCAATATCAATCACGACATACCCAATATTCGGATCCGTCTGCAAATACTGCCCCGAAACATTGATACTGTCTTCCGAAAAGATCGCGTTGATCGACGACATCACGCCCGGCTGGTTCCGATGAATATGCAACAACCGCTGCTGCCCCGGATGCGCCGGCAACGACACCTCCGGAAAATTCACCGCCGAAAGTGTCGACCCGTTATTGCTATACCGCAACAACTTCCCCGCCACCTCCAGCCCGATATTCTGCTGCGCCTCCATCGTACTCCCGCCCACGTGCGGCGTCAGAATCACGCGGTCCAGCCCCCGCAACGGCGAGTTGAAAATGTCCCCCGTCGATTTCGGCTCCGCCGGAAAAACGTCAATCGCCGCGCCGCCAATATGCCCGGCGCGAATCGCCGCCGCCAGCGCGTCAATATCCACTACCGTCCCCCGCGAAGCGTTCACCAAATGCGCGCCCGTCTTCATCCGCCCCAACTGCAAAGCCCCAATCATCCCCTGCGTCTGCGGCGTCTCCGGCACATGCAGCGTCACCACATCGGAATGCTGCAGCAGTTCGTCCAGCGTCCCCACCGCTCGCGCATTCCCCAACGCCAGCTTCGATTCCACATCGAAATACGAAACCCGCATCCCAAACGACTCGGCCAGCAGCCCCACCTGCGTGCCAATATGCCCATACCCAACAATCCCTAGCCGCTTCCCCCGCACCTCATACGACCCCGCCGCCGACTTGTCCCACTCCCCCCGATGCGCCATCGCGTTCTTCCGCGGAATCCCGCGCATCAGCATCACAGTCTGCGCCACAACCAACTCCGCAACACTCCGGGTGTTCGAAAACGGCGCATTAAACACCGGAATCCCGCGCGACTTCGCCGCCCCCAGTTCCACCTGGTTGGTGCCAATGCAGAAGCACCCTACCGCCGTCAGCCGCCGTGCGTGTTGAATCGCGCGCTCGGTCAAATACGTGGCCGACCGCAACCCAAGAAAAAACGTGTCCGTCAGCGCATGTTCCAGCTCCGCGCCCGCCAACGCGCCCTTATGTGTCTCAATCCAGCTATATCCGTCTGCGCGGAAAGCTTCAGCGGCGCTGGGGTGTATGCCCTCCAGCAGCAAGATCTTCATCTTGCTTTTGTCGAGCGACGTGCGTCCCATGTATAAATCCCATTATAGAGGCCCCGGCACCCGCCTGTCCCCAAACCTACGCCCGCACCGGTCAACTCCACCCTCTTTGCCCGAGCCAGCGTAGCTAGTCCCATCCCTAATCCAACCGCTTCCGAAACCGCCCCGCGCTCACCAACAAAATCACCACCCCAATCAACCCCATCGCCCCCAACTGCGGCCACAAAACCTCCACCACCACCCCCTTCAAAAACACCCCCCGCAGCACCTCAATGAAGTACCGCAACGGGTTCAAATACGTGATCCACTGAATCACTTCCGGCATATTTCGAACCGGAAAACTAAACCCGCTCAACATAAACGTCGGCAGGAAAAAGAAAAACGCCGACATCATCGCCTGCTGCTGCGTCCGCGAAATCGTCGATAAAAACAGCCCCGCCCCCAACGTCGACAGCAGGAACAACCCCGACGACCCCACCAACATCCACACACTCCCCCGAAACGGCACATGAAACACAATCAACGCCGTCGTCGTCGCCAGCGCCATGTCCAAAAAACCAATCAGCGCAAACGGAATCGTCTTCCCCAGCATCAGCTCAATCGGGCGAATCGGCGTCACCATCAACTGCTCCATCGTCCCAATCTCCTTCTCCCGCACAATCGCCATCGCCGTCAGCATCAGCGTAATCAGCGTAATGATATTCATCACCACACCCGGCACAAAGTAGTTCCGGCTCTTCAATTCCTCGTTGAACCACGCCCGCTGCTGAATCTCCACCGGCGCCCCGCCCGCCCCCGCGCGCGCCCGCCCCAGATTCGTCACCACCCGGCTCACATACGCCGACACAATCCCCGCCTCGTTCGAATTCGTCCCGTCCATCAACACCTGCACCTGCCCCGTCCGCCCCCGGTCCACATCCGCGCCAAACCCCGGCCCCACCCGCACCACGCTCAACACCGTCCCCTTGTCTAACAACAGCTGCGCCGCCGCATCCGACTCGGGCCACGCCACCACCCGGAAATACCGCGAATTCCCCAGCATCGCCCCCAACTCCCGGCTCGCCGCCGAATGGTCCTGGTCGAACCACGCCACCCGCGCGTTCTCAATGTCCAAATTCACCGCAAAGCCAAAAATGATCAACTGCATCACGGGCGGCAAAATGATCATCATCCGCAGTCGCGGCTCCCGCAGCACCTGCAGCAGCTCCTTCCGCAAAATCGTGAAGATACGTCCCCACATCCTCAAGCCACCTTATGCCCGATCTTCCGCGTCGCCACCGTAAACACAACCCCCGCGTACACCATCAGGAACAACACCTGCAGCCACAACAGCGTCATCCCCTCGCCCTTCAAATACACGGCTTTCAAAATCGCAATGAAGTACCGCGCCGGCACAATTGCCGACGTGATCTGAATCGGCCTCGGCATGTTATCGATCGAGTACATAAACCCGCTCAGCAAAAACGCCGGCAAAAAACTACTCAACATCCCCATCTGATAAGCCAGCAACTGCGTCTTCGCCACCGCCGAAATCAGAATCCCCCACGACAACGCGCCAAACAAAAAGATCCCGCTCGCAAACGCCAAAAACAACAAATTCCCCCGCAACGGCACGTCAAACACAAACACGCTCAACAGCACCGACGTCAACACGTCCACCGCGCCCACCGCGAAGTACGCCGCCAACTTCCCCAACACAATCTCCGCCGGCCGCAACGGCGTCGAGAGCAGCTGCTCCATCGACCCGTTCTCCCACTCCCGCGCAATCGTCAAAGACGTCAGCAGCGACGCGATGATCATCAACACCACCGCAATCAAGCCTGGAATCAGAAAATTCCGCGACTTCAAATCGGAGTTATACCAAACCCGAACCTGCGCCTCCACCGGCAAAGTCAACCGTCGTGGCGTCATCCGCTCGAACGCCCACCCCGTAATCAGCGCCTGCGCATAGTTGATCGCAATCGAAGCGGTATTCGAATCGGAGCCATCCAGCAACAACTGAACCCCCGGCTTCGCCCCCCGCGACAGATCCCGATGAAACCCCACCGGAATCACCACCGCCAGAATCACCGTCCCCCGGTCAATCTCCCGGTTCACGATCGCCAGCGAAGTCTCCACACCCTTCACGTCAAAGTACGGCGTCCCCTCAAACCGCGCTCGCAAATCCCTGCTAGCCGGCGTCTGGTCATGGTCCACAATCAGCGTCGGAATGTGGTCCACATCGAGCGAGAGCGCATACCCAAACAGCATCAGCATGAAGAACGGCACCAGCAGCGCCATCACCAGGCTCCGAGTGTCCCGGACAATATGCAGAAACTCCTTCCGCGCCATGGCCCGTATGCGCCGCCACTTCATGCCGCGTCCTCCCGCTCAATAGCGGCAATAAAAACTTCCTCCATCGAGCCCACGCCCATCTGCTGTTTCAGCACCCGCGGCGAATCCATCGCCACCGCCTTGCCCTTGTACAGCAGGGCAATCCGATGACAATACTCCGCCTCGTCCATGTAATGCGTCGTGACAAAAATAGTCCGCCCGGCCTGCGAAAGCTGATCGATTAGATCCCAAAACGCCCGCCGCGCGATCGGGTCCACCCCACTAGTCGGCTCATCCAAAAACAGCACCGGCGGGTCATGCAAGATAGCCGCCCCGAGCGCCAGGCGTTGCTTCCATCCCCCGGCCAAGAGCCGAGTCATCACATCCCGCTTCGTCTCCAACCCCGCCATCCGCAGTGCAAAGGATTTCCTCTCCTCCCTCAAATCCCGAGAAACCCCATAAATCCCACAAAAGAAATCCAGGTTCTCCTCCACCGTCAGGTCATCGTAGAGCGAGAACTTCTGCGACATATACCCAATCGACCGCTTCACCTGTTCCGGCTCGGTACCGACATCAAACCCATTGACAGACGCCGAGCCCTCCGTCGGCCCCAGCAGCCCGCAAAGGATCCGAATGGTAGTTGATTTCCCAGCCCCATTCGGTCCCAGGAAGCCAAAGATCTCCCCCTTAGCAACGGCGAGACTAACGTGGTCCACCGCCACAAAATCCCCAAACCGTTTCACCAACCCCCTAACCTCCACCGCCCAAACCGTGTCACACACAATTACCCTCCCCCCAAATAATTGGTGCCAGGCAGTGCGCCGGGATAAACCGGCATGTAGTAGGGAATGAAAGAGTCCTACAGGAAAGGAGTAGCGCCCCATCTTGGCCTCGAGTTT
>JBIKOG010000380.1:0-5235 GCA_044358225.1 Bryobacteraceae bacterium
CTCCCCCCAACCATCACCGCCGCCACCCCCTCCGCAAAGTCCCGCGCCGCCGCAAACTCCGCCCCAATCGCAAACCGTCCCGTCCGGTCAATAAACCCCACCGGGCAAGCCTTCACCGCATCCGCCGGCGCCCCGCCGCACGAAGTGGCCACCCCCGTCGTCGGCGACCCCTCCCGATCCCCTTCCGGACTCAACACATGACAATACCCATCCACCACCGCCCGCGCCAGCCCGCCCTGAAAAGCCCCCACATCCGCAAAAGCTTCGCCAATCGCCATCCCGCCCGTTTCGTCCAAGAACCCCCACAAACCCGGAAAATCGCGATACGTAAACTTACCCGGCTCAAACTCCCTTATGCCCTTCTTCCCCCGTGCCTGAAAAGCCGCCATCCCTTCAGAAAACCCCCGCGCCCAGCTCGCGCCAACCCGAAACCGCTCTTTCCCGTCCCGCCCCACAAACGCCTGCCCCTCGCCTATTAGATAGACATTCGCCAATCCGCCGCTGAAGTCGCTCGCATATCCCGCAACCGAAAACGCCTCCAACCCCCGCTCATCAAAAAAACGGTCCCCCACCCTGACCAACCCCTCCGCAAAATCCCCCACTTCATGAATATCCCCCGGCAACACCGCCCGCACCACCACCCGCCCCGTCTCATCAATAAACCCCGTCTTCCCACCCCGCTCAAACGCGAACAGCTTCGACTGAGCCCCCAACTTCTTCGCCCAAATCCGCGGCACCGTCGACATGGAACATGCCCCCACCGCCAGCACCAACCCAAGCACGAATCCACGCATTCTCACGATTTAATCATCAAATTCATAGTCATTTCATGAAACACATGCAATATTTGATACCTATGCGAACTCTACTTCGATTGGCCTCAGCTCTGTCGCTGACACTCATGCTGTGCCAGGGACAAGGCTCCCTCGGCACTCTTCGCGGCGTCGTGACAGATCAAACTGGCGCCGTCGTCGTCTCCGCAAAAATCGTCCTCAAAGAACCCGCCACCGGCGTCCTCATCCGCGAAATTAACGTCGACGCCCAGGGCGCCTACGAAATCCCCTCCCTCCGCGTCGGTACCTACACCCTCACCTGCACCGCCGCCGGCTTCGCCTCCTTCACTGCGGACCAAATCGCCCTAGCCTCCGGCCAGCTCCGCCGCATCGACGTCCAGCTCTCCCTGGCCGATACCACCCAATCCGTCTCCGTCACCGCCGGCGTCGCCCTCCTCAACACCGAATCCGGCACCATCGGCGGCTCCTACGACCAGAAGAGACACGCCGACGTCCCCCTCGTCGACGCCTACCCCTCCCCCTCCGCCATGCTCACCCTCATCCCCGGCTTCCAAGGCGGAACCGGCGGCCTCGGCGGCGTCCGCGCCAATGGCCAGGGCCTCGGCCAGATCATCGTCGCCATCGATGGCATCAATAACGACACCGCCGGCCAGCTCACCAACTCCGAACAGTACGACGAAGTCAACGCCACCACCACCAACGCCCCCGCCGAATCCTCCCGCATCGCCAGCGTCCAACTCATCACCAAACGCGGCGCCAACGAAATCCACGGCGTGGCATATTACAAGTTCTTCTCCTCCGCCTTCAACGCCCGCAGCTTCTTCGCCCCCCGCCGCACCCCCTACCTCCAACACGAGTGGGACCTCGAAGCCGGCGGCCCCATCATCAAAAACCGCACGTTCGTCTACGGCAGCTGGTTCTCCCAGCGCATCCCGCTAGGCTCCTTCGCCACCGCCACCGTCCCCACCGCCGCCATGCGCAACGGCGCCTTCGCCAACGCCATCCGCGACCCCCAAACCAACACCCCCTTCCCCGGCAACCAGGTCCCCGCCTCCCGCGTCAACCCCGTCTCCGCCAAGCTCCAGGACAAGTACTACCCCACCCCCACCTCCGCCGCCGGCGCCAATAACCTCGCCTTCGAAGTCCCCTTCCCAGCCGACCTCTTCAAAGGCGACTGGCTCTTCTTCCGCGCCGATCACCAGGTCTCCGCCAAAAACTCCGCCGACTTCCGCTGGACCCAGCGCAAAACGCCCTACGTCCTCAGCTCCGGTCTCCCCGGCCAGTTCTGGACCCGCAAACGCGACCACCAGCAAATGGTCGCCAGCGACACCCACATCTTCTCGCCGACCCTGGTCAACACCTTCCAATTCGGCCTCTCCACCGACTTCATCATCGATGGCGACTCCGTCTCCGGCCGCACCCCCCTCGACGGCTCCCAGGTCCTCACCGAAATCGGCCTCATCGGCGCCAACCCTTCCGGCTTCAAAGGCCAGGGCTTCCCCACCATCTCCGTCACCGGCATGACCGCCATCTCCCTCCAGCCCGGCGGCGTCGTCAACGACAACAAGGCCTACACCATCAACGAGGCCATCACCAAATCCATCGGCAAACACGTCTGGAAATCCGGTGGCACCATCCAGTGGCAGCGCACCTTCGCCGGTGAAATCCCCAACTACGGCTCGTTCTCCTTCGATGGCACCCTCTCCGGCGCCCCCTATGCCGATTTCCTCTTGGGCTTCCCCCGCTCCGCCCAGCGCACCAACCCCCTCGCCAACCGCCGCCAGAATGCCACCGAACTTGGCTTCTTCACCCAGGACACCTTCAAGGTCAACCCCCGCCTCACCCTCGAATACGGCATCCGCTGGGACTACTACACCACCCCCGTCTTCGAAGACGGCATGATGTACAACTTCGATAAATCCACCGGCGCTGTCGTCGTCCCCCAGGAAGCCCTCGGCAAGGTCAGCGCCCTCTTCCCCAAAAACATCACCATCCGCGCCGGTAACCCCCAGCCCCAGGCCGCGAAGAACAACTTCCGCCCCCGCTTCTCCGCCGCCTACCGCATCACCCCCAAATTCGTCATCCGCGGCGGCTACGGCATGTTCACCGAACGCATCGCGCTCTTCCAACGCGTCAGCGGCGGCGGCCCCTTCCAGGTCGCCGAAAACTACCAGAACCAGGCCGGCCAGACCACCGCGCTGCTCAGCTTCCCCAACCCCTTCCCCGCCAGCACCGCCACCGCCGTGCTCGCCAGCCAAAGCGTCGTCCGCTTCCCCGATAAAACGGTCAACGGCCTGCTCCACCAATACAACATCAGCGTCGAACGCGAAGTCGCCAAGTTCGGCATCCGCACCTCCTACGTCGGCACCCAGGGTCGCAGCCTGAACTACTCCCTGAATATCAATCAGCCCGAACCCAGCCTCATCGCCTTCAACATCAACCGCCGCCCCTATCCCAATCTGGTCGGCGTCACCGAATGGCGTAACGACGGCAGTTCGAAGTATCACTCCCTCCAAATCGAAGCCAAACGCCGTGCCAATAGCGTCATCTTCGATTTCAACTACTCCTACCAGATCAATCGCAGCAACTTCTTCAACCTCGAAAACCCGTACGCCGTTACCGACAAGTGGGCCAACGAAGCCGCCACCCGCCGCCACTACGGCACCGCGTCGCTGATCTGGGACACCCCCATCGGCCGCGGTCAGAAGTTCATGAGCAGCGCTCCCAAAGTCATCGACGTCGCTCTCGGCCACTGGCAACTCTACTGGCTCAGCTACCTCGCCTCCGGGTCTTTCTTCTCCCCCTCCTACTCCGGCGCCAGCCCCTCCAACACCGGCTTCAATGGTGGCCTCCCGGACCTCGTCGGCAACCCCTACGGCATCACCCAATCGGTCAACCAGTGGTTCGACCCCAAGGCCTTCGCCGTGCCCCCCGTCGGCCGCTTCGGCAACGCCTTGCCCAACAGCCTCACCTCTCAACCCCTCAACGTCCACCATCTCAGCGTGATCAAGAAGTTCCCCATCAAGGAGCGGTTGTCGTTCACGCTTACCGGGGCCATCTCGAACCTCTTCAACCACGCCACGTTCAATAACCCCTTGAACAACATCTCGGTAGCCGGCGCCGGCGCCTTCACCAGCACGGTAGGCGTCTTCAGCTCCAACGAGCGCGGCGCCTACCGCCAGATGACCATCAAAGGCCGCTTCGACTTCTAAAAGTCCTAGCCGAAGCGAGAACACAACCCTCGGGGACAAGACGGGCTAGCGTCCGGTACTGCCACCGCTTACCCAAACCGGCAGTCTTGTCCCCCTTCCCGAGCTACCCGCGAGGAACGCCCTACCGTCGCCCAATCAGAATCGCGATGATCGTGTTGCTCGTGCCATCCGTGATCGCCGAAATCGGCGTCGTCGGAACCCCAAAGGCATTGCTCAACTGCGCGGCGGTCACGGTCGCCCGCGTCCGGTCGGCAACCGAAACACCGAAGCCGAACTGGTTGAATCCGCCACCAAACCCGCCTCCCCCAAACCCACCACGGCACACCATACCTCCAAACTGCTGGAAGCACTGGCTGCCAAACCCGCCCCCGCCAAAACCAATCGCCCGATTGTCCGCCGCCCCCTTCACCCAACTATTGTCCGTATTGGAAACGGCCGTCACCGGCAGGCCCGGCGTCACCGAACGCCGCGTCGGAAACGAGAAGCCGAACTCCTTGGAGGGCTGCTCCGCCGGCGAAACGGAAACCTTGTAAAGCCCGCACCACCACAGCGGCTCCTCCGTCTTCGGCAACCGGTCGTTGTCGATCGTCTGGCGTTCAATCGTAACGGTAGTCTGGCTCCGCACCGCCCCCTCCGGGACGAACAGATAAACCCCCGTCTTCCCCACAAGCACCGGCGCATTCTCGCCCTTCTCATTCAGCGTCCCCCGCTGGTCAAAGATGTGCGAACCTGTCGATTCCAACACCGCCAGCACCTTCTCCGTCCCGGCGTACTCCACGATCCCCGCCTCGGGCGCCTGAAACGAAACCGCGGCCGAGGGCTCGGCAAGCACCGGCGCCGCCCCATCCGGCCGCGCCCGGAACGTAAACGGCCCCACCAGCGTGTTGGCCCCGATCTCCTTCAAAGACCAAACCGCCACGTTATCCCGCACCCCATCAAACGTCACCCCCGCCGGCACCTCCAGGGACTCAATAAACCGTGTCCCCAACGGCACCGTACCGCCAACAGCCACAGATTCCAATTTCTGCGCCCCCGAGGCAACATACACGGAGTACAAGACGGAGCCATCGGCGTCATATTGACCCGAAGTCCGGACCACCGCAGTCTGGGCGGCCACCGAAAGGCCAAATAAAACGGCAAGCAGGAATCGCATGAAGCGATCCTACGGCCGCCCCAAAAAAAAGATGTCAGGAAGTTGTAAGGATTTGCGTCTTGCTAATTAGAGGGAG
>JBIKOG010000382.1:0-5214 GCA_044358225.1 Bryobacteraceae bacterium
GGTGGCGCGGGCGTCGGCCAGATACATGTTGCCGGTGGTGTCAAAGGCGATGCCGGTGGGGGAGTAGAGTGGATAGCTGCGCAGGGCGTCGGCGAGGTAGGCAGAAATCGTCCCTCTGGCCACGCGGCGCAGGCGTTGGGCGCCGCTTTCGACGATCACCACGCCTCCCTGCGGTTCGAACGCCAGGCCGGCCGGATTGCGGAGCGCCGACCGGATGGCGGCGATGTTGTCGGCGCCGTATCCGGGATTGCCTGTTCCCGCAAAGACGGTCAAGATTCCCCGGAAATCGATGAAATAGACACGGTGGGCGTCGAAATCGGAAAAATAGAAACCGCCGCCGGGGTCGGCCAGGACGTTGCGCGGCGTCTTGAGTTTGAGAGAGGTGGCCGGGCTGCCCTCGCTCGATTCGGAGGCCGCGATGTCGCCCCCGCCGGCGACGGTGCGGATCTGTTTGTCCGGGGTGACGATGCGAATGCGGGCATTGCCGAGGTCGGCGATGTAGAGGTTGCCCTGGCGATCAAGCGCGAGTCCATATGGGCTGTTCAGGCGTGCCTGCGCGGCCGGGCCGTTATCGCCCTCGAAGCCGGCCGTTCCATCGCCGGCCAGCGTGTTGATGTCCCCTTTGGGGGACACGACTCGGATGCGATGGTCGGCCGCATCGGCGATGTAGGTGGTGCCGTCTGGGGCGATGGCGATTCCCTCTGCTTGCTGCAGGATGGCGCGCACGGCCTCTCCGCCGTCACCGGCGAAACTGGACCCGGCAATGGTGGAGATGCGGTAGGCCGTCTGGCCATAGGAAAGGCCCCCGCTGGTGACTAGGAGTATTCCGACAACAGTTCGGAGCATACGAATGTTTCCCTCTCTTTATAAGTGGGATCGAGCTCGGGTTTTTCTCAGGACAAAACGATATGGTTTGTATGTCACGGAAGCGAATCGAAGGGGGGCTGGTTCTGGCGGTCGCCGTCGTTTGCTCTCTTCCCCCGGTTCGTGCGGAGGTACAACTGCGGAGCCGGGAAGGGCAATCGCGGTTGGGGAACCGGCGGAGCCACGCCAAAAGCCGCGTCCCGGCGCATTCGCACCTGATTTTGGATTTCCGCGAGGCCCCGAAAGCCGAAACGGTCCGGGAATTGGCTACCCGTGGCCTCCGCGTGGTTGCTTATCTGCCGTTGACCGGGGTGATCGTTGGTTTTGCCGGGGAACCGGATTTGACGGGCCTCGATCTGGCTGGGTTTGACGCGCTCCAGGCGGAGGACAAACTGAGCCCGGAGTTAACGGTGGTTGAGAACGGGCGGGCCCGGTCGGAGGCGTTGCGGTCGTTTTTTGTTGTCGAGTTCCATGCCGATGTGGCGTGGGAGGATCGCAGGGCGCTGATTACCGAGGCGGGGCTGGAGATTCGGGATCACCGCGATCTGGTAGCCGATCACATGCTGGTGTTGGGCACCGTGGAGCAGGTGCGGACGCTGGCGGAGTGGGATGAGGTAGGGTATGTGTTTCCCGCCAGTGGAGAGCTATCCACTGGATTGCCGCTCATCGGTTGTCTGGGCGGGGCGACGGAGGCGGGGCAGGTGGGACAGTTGACGCAACGCGTGGGCGAGGGGTGGGATGGGCCCGGGCTGGGGATTGCCAACCTGTCTTATTCGCTCCAGGCATTAACCAGAAAAATACCGCCCGAACAGGTACAACAGGAGATTCAGCGGGCGATGGCGGAGTGGTCGAGCGTGGTGAAGGTCAACTTTTTAAAAGGGACCGTTGCATCCGGGTCCAAGAACATCAACATTCTGTTCGGCAGCAAGGATCATGGCGACCCCTATGCCTTCGACGGGGCCGGCCGCATTCTGGCCCACACGTTTTATCCCGCGCCCCCGAATCCGGAGCCGATCGCCGGTGACCTGCATTTCGATGACGACGAAAACTGGAACGTTGGCGCCGATATCGACCTGTATAGTGTAGCCTTACATGAACTTGGCCACGCGCTGGGGCTGGGCCATTCCGATGTGCCCAACGCGGTTATGTATCCCTATTACCGGCGGGCAACGAGTCTCACCGCCGAGGATATCGGCGCCATCCGCCTGCTCTATGCCGCAACTGCCGAGACGACTCCCGCGCCCCCGCCGTTGGCTCCGTTAACGCTGGTTGTGACGGCACCGGCCAGTTCGTCCACCACAAGCGCCGCAACCGTCAGCGCTACCGGCACCCTGAAGGGCGCCCGCGGCGTTGCCACCGTGCGATGGACTACCAATCAGGGCGGCGGCGGCGATGCGGTGCTGACTGCCGATAGCGGGGGAGGTTTTTCCTGGGTCGCTTCGTCGATTCCGGTCTCTCTGGGGGAAAACACCGTAACCCTCCGCGCCACCGATGAGGCCAACCGATCGACGTCGGTTACCGTCCTTGTCCAACGCCTCGCGCAACCCACGCCGCCTCCGCCAACGCCGAATCCCACACCCAACCCAACCCCGAATCCCACACCCAACCCAACCCCGAATCCCACTCCCAATCCGCCTGCGGTCGTACCTCTGCAGCTGGAAGTTCTAACGCCGGCGGTCTCCTCCAATGTGACGCAGAACCCGATTTCGGCCACTGGTACCACCCTCGGTGGGACTGGCCGACCCGTGGTGCGGTGGTCGAACGACCGCGGGTTCTCCGGCACAGCCGTTGTTGCTCTCACCTCTGAGGGGAAATACCGTTGGGCGATCAACCCGCTCGCCCTGCAGTTGGGCACCAACGTCATCACGGTGACAGCCACCGATACTGTCGGAAAAACCAGCAGCAAGTCCGTCCGCGTTGCCTATGCGCTGCCTCCGGAGACCGGACCGGAAGATGATACCCGGCCGCCCGTGATCACCGTCGCGTCGCCTAACACGTCTTTCCTGATGACGCCGGCGTATTCAATCGCCGTGCGCGGCACCGCTACCGACGCGTCCGGCGTTGCCGAGGTTCGCTGGGAATGCTCCTGCGGATCCCAGGGGCGCGCGCAAGGTGCCAGCAATTGGACCGTTGGCAACATCGGCTTGCCGCTCGGCTCCCACACCATCAAGATCTTCGCCAAGGATCAAGTTGGCAACGAGGGGATGGTTAGCTTTACCGTATTTCGGTATCAGAATTGACCTCCTGCGTTCGCCATTTGTTCGCTGTGGCGGCAACATACTCCTCTTCGTCAAAGAGGTCATCTTCTTGAATCTTTGACGAGGAATATCTCGACTAGAAGATAAAGGCTAACCCACCGCGAACCGTGCGAGGGGAGGGAAGAAGAACCACCCGCCGTCCATTGGTTCCCGTTAGCGGCAGATAGCCCTGCTGCAGGAGGTTCCGCAACTCGGCCACTGCTTCCACGCGGCCCGACCAGATGCCGAAGCTGGGGATCGGTTGCCGCACCTGCAGGTTCAAGCCGAGATCGGGAGACTGCCGCTGCGTCATGTACCGATGGGCGGGCAATGCGGCCCGGTAGTCCGTCATCATGTAGCTGGCCGCAAAACGCGTGCCGGCGCCGGGGGCCACGCCCGCCACCCGGAAGTTTGTCCAACTGCGCTGCGTGCTGCGCAGTGCGCCGCGCAGACTCTCCGGATTCCCCGCTTCAATCAGATCAGCCCGCGGTTGCAGGGTTCCACTGTTTCCAAACGCCACCTGCGCCGACCAATGTTCGCTCAGCCGGCGGTCCACGGCGGCCATAATCCCTCGCCGCTGGTAGCTGCCGATGTTGAAGATGCTCGACCGCGTAAACAGGTCCGGCAGCATTTCGCTGGTCGCGTAATCGGATGTGTCTCCAATGGCGCTCAAGGCGGCGTTGGCCACATCTTCGTAATAAGCGGCCAAAGAAACTCGGGTATTCGTGTCAATGTCGCGCGACACAGAGGCTTCCAGTTGATTCATCCGCTGTACGTGCGTGTGCCCGTTTCGCATGGAGATCCGGGGAAATGCGCTGAGAGTGGAGATGTCCTGTTGCAGATCACTGCTTGCCTGCGCGTTGGCAAACATCTCTTCGGGCGCCGCCCCGCTCGACCACGCCACCTTGATCGTATCTTTCTTGCTGACTTCCACATCCAGCCGCGCAAACGGGCTGATCAGATTCAAGCGGTCAAAGAAAGTAACCGATTCCAACTGCGCCCCGTAGGTCAACTCCACGCCATCGCCCAACTTGGCGTGATCGAGTACCAATCCCGTCATCGTTCCCAGCGAGGGCGCCGAACCACCGTTCAAAACCGCTCCGGCTCGCGTCGGCAGGAACGTCTGGCGCACCGTCAACTGCACTTCCGGCGAATTTCCCACGGCCAATCCGTTGGCGATCGAGTCCCGGCTGTAGCGGGTCCGGAAGCTCGCCGCCGGCATGCCGGCTCGGGACACATAACCCAGATTCCCAGAAACCTGGACATTATTGACGCCATACAACGATGTCGCCACCGCGAACGCTGTTCCCAAGTCCGGCTGGTTGCCGGTAACGGCGCCTGAGCCATCGCCAGCCGAAACCCGAACCATTCCGCGTGTGTTGCTGAACGCGCTCTCGATCCTCGACGTCGACGGCAGGAACCGCAGCACCGGGCGCGTGGACATGGAACTGCGCAATACCCAACGCCAGTCGTCGGAAAGCAGCCGGGGCGCGTGCGGCGTGGCGTAGACAAACTCTACCGAACTCAACACGCTCGCCAGATTGATGTTCAGGAAGCTGCGCATGCCCGGTTGCACCAAAATGCCCTCGCGAACTGCGGGTACAAAACTGTTTAAGGAAACCCGCAGGATGTAGGCGTCCGGCACCAGATTGTCGAAGCCGAACTGCCCCCGTTCATTAGTGACGGCCCGCTGCACCAGCTTTTCCAGCCTGTTAAACAGCAATACGGTTGCGCCCATCTGCGCCACCCCGCCGGGATCGGCAACGATTCCAATGATCGTCCCGGCCGATTTGGGTAAATCCGCCGCCGAGACGCGACTGGCCGGAGCCGATCCGATGAGGATCAGCCCGGCCGAGAGAACTGCGAATTGGCGCCAACGAGACAACATAGACATCCAACCTTCCGGGTGGGACGCGAGTCAAGTCTTGCGACTAGGTGACAGTGAACTTCGCGGTCGGGGTTACGGTCTGGTTCCGGAGCTTGTCCGTCACTTTCATCTTCAGTTCGTACTGTCCGGGCGCCAGCGACTTCAACGGCAACAACTTCTCGATAGTCACTTCGCTCGGGGTGCCGTCTTTGATCTCTTCCGTGAACTCAAAGATTTTTTCGGTGG
>JBIKOG010000023.1:0-58366 GCA_044358225.1 Bryobacteraceae bacterium
GGAGCCGCTCAATCAGCAGCCGCATCTGCGTGGTTTTCCCGCTCCCGTCCATGCCCTCGAACGACAGGAACAGCCCGGGGCGCAGCGTCTCAGTCATAGACAAAGTGCAGCACCTTCTTGAGATCTTCCCAGGCTTCGCGCTTGGCGTTCTGGTTGTACGGGCGGAGCAGATACGACGGGTGATAGGTCACCATCACCGGCACGTCGCCCCACTTGTGCCAATTCCCGCGAAGCTTCGTCACGCCTTCCTTCGTCCCCAGCACGGCCTTCGCCGCGGTGGAGCCCAGCGCGCAAATGGCCTTCGGCTTGATCGCCGACAACTGGCGGAACAGGAACTGGCCGCAGATCTCCATTTCGTCCGGCTGCGGGGCGCGGTTTTCCGGCGGGCGGCATTTGACAACGTTGCAGATGAAGACGTCGGCGCGCGTGATGGCGAGGCCTTCTTTCGACGCGGTGCCGTCGATCATCTGCGTCAGCAACTGGCCGGCGCGGCCGACGAAGGGCAGACCGCTGGCGTCCTCATCGGCGCCCGGGCCTTCGCCGACGAAGACCAGCGGCGAACGCTCGTTGCCGGAGCCGAAGACGATCTTGTTCCGGCCTTCGCAGAGGCGGCAGCGTTTGCAGTCGCCAATGTCGGTGCGGATCTGGTCCAACGAGTCGTTCTCGGGGGCGAGCGGGATAAGGTCGATCTTGGGAGGTTGGGCCATGAGGGGTATGGGTGTTGGGGCCACTGCGGCCCGCGGCGGCGCTTGCGGCAGGGTTGGGCGGTTGGGCGGGGGCGGGGGCGGGGGCGGGGGCACGCGGCCCGCCTTCGATGGGATCGGCGGCAGATCGTCGAATGTCAAAGGCGCGTCATCAAACGGCGGGGGGGCGGGGCGCTGCGCAGGCGGTTGCGGTTTCGAAACCCGCGGCGGCATCGGCGGCAACTGGTCGAAACTCAGCGACGGCTCGGGCTCGGCTTCCACCGGCGCCGCGGCCACCAACTGGCTCCCACGCCGGTAGACGGACTTGATGCCCAGGTCCTGGTAGAACTCAAGGATGCGCCGGATCTCTTCGGGGCTCATGCTCTTGTTATTGTGACGCGTGCAGGGCCAGCCGCAAACGCAGGGCGTGATCAAAAATGCTATGCGCGATCTCGCGCTTGGTCGCCCGCGCCACCGGAATCGTCTCCCCGGTCGACATCACCAGCGTCACTTCATTCAAATCCGACTCAAAACCCGTGCCGGCCACGTTGACGAAATTGCCCACCACCATATCGGCCTTCTTCGTCTGCATCTTCCGCCGCGCCTCCGCCACCATGTCGTTCGTCTCGGCGGCAAACCCGATCAGCAACCGGTCGCCCTTCCGCGCGCCCACTTCGGCCAGAATATCGGGCGTCGGATCCAGGTCCAGCGACAGTCGCGTGGCCGTCTTCTTAATCTTGTTCGGCGACACGTTCGCCACGTGGTAATCGGCCACCGCGGCGGACTTGATGATGATGCTCGCCTCGTCCATCCGTCCGACAATCGCGTCGCGCATCTCGTGCGCCGACCGCACGTCGACGACCTCCACGCCCGGCGGCACGGGAATATGCACCGGTCCACTCACCAGAATCACGCGTGCCCCGCGAGCCACGGCCGCCTCGGCCAGCGCGTACCCCATCTTGCCCGAAGAGCGGTTCGTAATGTAGCGCACCGGGTCGAGCGGTTCCTGCGTCGGCCCCGCCGAAATCAGCACCACTTCGCCACTCAAATCATCCCGGTTCAGCGCCGCCGCGTTCACCGCGGCCACGATCTGGTCCAACTCCGCCAACCGCCCCGGCCCCACCGTCCCACAAGCCAACTCGCCCGCGTCCGGCCCCACAATCCGGTGCCCGCGCGCGCGCAGCGTAGCCATATTCGCCACCGTCGCCGGATGGTTCCACATGTTCGTATTCATCGCCGGCGCCAGCACCACCGGCCCCGCAAACGCCAAATACAGCGTCGACAAAAAATCATCCGCCAACCCGTGCGCGAACTTCGCCAGCAAGTCGGCCGTCGCCGGCGCGACAACCAGCACCTGGTTCTCCTGCGCCACCTGAATGTGTTCCACGGAACTGGCCAGGATCTCGTCGGCCGAACGATTCCCAAACAGATCGGTGATCACTTTCCGCCCGGTCAAAGCGGCGAAGGTCAAAGGCGTAATGAACTCGCACGCCGAACGTGTGAGTACCGGATTGACCGTATATCCCTGGCGCATCAGCGACCGAGCTAACTCGGCCGCCTTGTAGGCGGCGATGCCACCGCCTACGCCAAGGACGACATGCATAGCGGGGCCTTACTTGGTAACGGCGCGGGCAGCCAGCGCGGCGTCGCGAATCGGGTCTTCGTACTGCACGAGACCGCGACGCACTTCTTCCAACGCCGTGACGGTGGCCTTGCGCGACGTCGTCGGCAGGAACGACCGGGCGCCGCCCTGGATCTGGCGGGCGCGCTTGGCGGCCACGATGATGTAGCGGTAGGTGGACGATTCCGAATCGTCGGGAATGGAGTGGTGCGCGTTGCGAGTTGTGGTGTCCGGCATATGTCTTTCTACGGTCTACTTCTGAAACGAAGCAAGAATTGGTTCCAAGACTGCTTCCATCCGTCCCCGGCGCGATCGCTCGGCGATGAAGATGGAGCGCAACCGGGAGTAGGCTTCTTCCAGATTGTCGTTAACGATTACGAACTGATACCGGTCGACGTGGGAAACATCTTCCACTGCTTGACGGAGCCGGCGATGAATAGCAACCTCGTCCTCCGTACCGCGGGATCGTAGGCGCCGTTCCAGTTCGGCAAAACTCGGCGGGGTCACAAAGATGTAAACAGCTTCGATACCCTTCTCCTGTAATTGTCGCGCACCCTGGACTTCGATGTCGAGGAGCAGGTCCTGCCCCAAATTCTGCGCCTCCTCGAATTCGTGCCGGTTGGTGCCGTACATATTGCCCGAAAACTCGGCATATTCAAGGAAACGGCCCGATTTCACGTCCGCCTGGAACTGTTCCCGCGAAATGAAATGGTAGTTAACGCCGTCAATTTCCCCAGGCCGCGGGCCCCTCGTCGTGCTGCTGACCGAAAATCGGATGGCCTGCAGATCGTCCAGGATGCGGCGGATGAGGACGGATTTCCCGGCGCCCGATGGGCCCGAGATGACAAAAAGTGTGCTCATTCTAAGTTCAGCGACTGCTCCCGGATCTTCTCGATATCTGCCTTGATACCAAGCGCGGTCTCGGTGATGGTCAACCCCTGTTCGCCGATTCCGTTCGTCTTCGAAAGCATCGTATTCGTCTCGCGGTTCATCTCCTGCAGCAGGAAGTCCAGCTTCTTGCCCACCTCGCCCCCACCGTTCAGCAGCTTCGCCAACTGCTCCGTGTGGATCTCCAACCGCGCGATCTCTTCCCCAATATCACTCCGGTCGGCCAGCACCGCCGCCTCCTGCGCAATGCGCTGTGGGTCCAGTTGCGCGCCGCTCAGGATGTCGGCCAGCCGTTCCTTCATGCGCGCCTGGAACGCCGGCATCGCCCGCGACCGGATGTCTTTCACCACCGTGACAGCCGCCCGAATGTGCGCGTTCCGGTCCAACAACACCGCCAACGTGTCCATCCCCTCCCGCTCCCGGAATACGTTCAACTCCTTCACCGTGTCCTCCGTCAGCTGGCACAGGAACTGCTCCATGCTCGCCTCCGGATCGCGGTCCGTCCCCGGTCCCAGCATGCCCGGCAACCGCAGCGCGGTGGCCAGATCGGGCTCCGCCGCAATCCGGTGCCGGTCCGCCGCCGCGCGCCACGCGGCCACGTAGCCGTCCAACATCGCCACGTTCAGCTGTGCCTCGCCGTCGTTCGCGTTGCGCTTATAGGAGGCGCGCACCTCCAGGTGCCCGCGCGATACCAGGCGCCGGATCACGTTGCGAATTGAATGTTCGTACGGGTCAAAATCCGGCGGCAAGTGGAAGTGGATATCCAGCCCCCGGTGATTGACCCCCTTGATGCTGAGGACCACCTCCCCGTCCGGGGAGGAGCGTCGAACGCGGGCATATCCGGTCATACTGCGAATGGCCATGGGGAATTCCTATTATGAATTACCTGTTTCCAGGAATTGCAGTTCGTGGAGCCGTTGATAAATGCCGCCGGCCTGCACAAGGTCTTCGTGCGTCCCGGTTTCCACAATGCGGCCCCGGTCCAGCACGACAATCTTGTTCGCCCGGCGAATCGTGGACAGGCGATGGGCAATCACGATCACGGTGCGCCCTTCAATCAAATTAGCCAGCGCCTTCTGCACCAGCACTTCACTTTCCGTGTCCAGATGCGACGTGGCTTCGTCCAGAATCAGGATCGGCGCGTTCTCCAGCAAGGCCCGCGCAATGGCAATCCGCTGCCGCTGCCCGCCGCTTAGCCGCGCGCCCCGCTCGCCGATCATCGTCTGGAACCCATCCGGCAGCTGTTCAATAAACTCCAGCGCCAGCGCGTTCTTCGCCGCCTCGCGAATCTCTTCCTCGCTCGCCCCCGGGCGCCCGTAGCCAATATTGGCCGCCAACGTCGTGTTGAACAGAAACGTGTCCTGCGCCACAATGCTGATCTTCGCGCGCAACGACGCCAACTGAATGTCGCGGACATCCGTGCCGTCAATCCGCACCGCCCCGCTCGTCGCATCGTAGAACCGCGGCACTAGCGACGCCAGTGTCGATTTCCCCGCGCCGCTCGGCCCCACCAGCGCCACAATCTGTCCCGCCTTCACTTCCAGGTCCACCCCGTCCAGCACCGCCGATTCCATCGCATTCGGGTACCGGAAGCAGATTTTCTCAAACGTGATCGCCCGCGTGAACCGCTTCAATTCCTTCGCGTCCGGTTTCTCCGCCACGCCAATCGCGCTGTCCAGATATTCGAACACCTTCTGCGATGCCCCCAGCGCCTGCTGGAAAATGTTGTGAATTCCCACCAGTCGCTTCACCGGCTCGTACAGCATCAGCAGCGCAATCACGAAACTGGTGAATTCGCCCGTGCTCATGTGCCCCTGCACAATCTGCGTCCGCGCATACGTCACCAACAGCACAATCGTCACCGCGCCCAGAAATTCAATCAACGGCGAGCCGATCGCCTGCTGCGCCACATACTTCAAATTGCTCCGCCGCAGCCGCGTCGCGGCTTCCCGGAACCGGTTCGATTCGAAGTGCTCCGCGCCGAACGACTTCACCACCTGGTGCCCGCTGATCGTCTCCTGCAGAATCTGGTTCAGCTCCGCCGTATCGTCCTGCGCCCGCCGTGTCGAACGCCGAATCCGCTTGCCCAGACGCGCCGTCGGCAACATCACAATCGGCAGCACCGTCAGCGAAAACAGCGCCAATTTCCAGTCATTCTGCACAATCACAACCAGCAGCCCGATCGCGATAAACGTCTGCCGCAGCCAATCGGCCAGGATGTGCGACGTCGCCACCTGAATCTTATCGATGTCGTTCATGATCGACGACATCAACTGCCCCGTCGAGTTGCTGTCGAAGAACTGTGCGTCCTGGCTCAGCACGCGGTCAAAAATATGCTGCCGCAAATCGGTCACCGCGCTCAGCCCCACGCGGTTGATCAGCAGGTTGCCGAAGTAATCCGCCAGCCCGCGCACGAAGAACGCAAACAGCACGGCCGACGCCGTCATGATCCACACGTCCTGAATCGACGCCGGTACCAGATCGTTCAAATTCAGCGTCCGGTTCACGTACGGAATATCGATGAGCTTGACGATCTTCTCCGTCGACGTCGGGTTCAACGCGCGATCAAAAATCGGTTTGATCAACAGCGCGATCAACCCATGCGCCGCGCCCGCGAACGCCATCAGCACCACGGAAGCCAATAACGACGGCGTGTACGGTCGCACATACCGGAAGATCCGCATCAACTCGTTCATGCGGCCACTCCCAACGCGTCAATCGCCGCCGCCACGTCGGCCGTCGCAATCCGGTCCATCGGCCCGCCCGCCACCAGCGTCCGCGCCGTCGCCCGCCACGGCGCCCAGATCACCGGGTCCGACTCGCCGAACAGCACCACCAGCGGCACGCCAAACGCCGCCGCGATATGCGCCGGCCCGCTGTCGTTTCCCACAAACAAACTCGCCGATTGCATCAGCACCAGCGTGTCTTTCAACGACATATTCACCTGCGTCCGGAACTCCGAAAACGGCGACAGATCATCCCCCGGCCCGCCAATGAATACCGGCTCCAAATTCCGCAGCGATCGCGCAATCTCCAGAAACCGCTCCGCCGGCCAGGATTTATGCACTGCCGAAGCCAGCGCATGAATCACCGCATACGGCTTCTCCGCCGGCACCATCGGCGCGAACAATCGCGCCCGCGGAATCTCCATCCGCCGCGCCCCCAGCCAGAACATGGCCGACGCCATATGCTCCGCCGTATGCACCGTGCGTTCCTCGCCCAATATCTCCTGCGCCCGCGGCACCCGCAGGTTGTAGATCGACGCGTTCCGAAAATGCCCAAACCCGGCCCGGTACCGCGCCGTCGACGCCACCGTCAGCCACATGCTCCGCGACCCGCCGTGGAAGTTAATCGTTAGCTTCGGATTCCAAATCAACGCCGCCGCGGGATGCGGCGGCAACACCGCGTTCACGTCCGGATTGCCGCGAAAAACATCGGCAAACCGGTCTTCCACCATCACCGCCACCCGCAGGTCTGGCCGGTGCTGTTTCAGGATGTGAATCGCGGGCGTCGTCAAAACACAGTCACCCAGCGAGCGAAGGCGGATGATAAGCACCTTCGCGCCACTGGGCAGTTGATCGAGCAAAACTAGTCCTCTACACGGGCTTCGTCAACAAGCATCACGGGGATGTCGTCGCGAACCGGATAGACCCGCTTGCACTCCGCGCACTTCAATCCGCTGCCATCGGGCTTCAGCGTAAGCGTAGCCTTGCAAAGCGGACAAACGAGAATTTCCAGTAGATCCTGACTGATTGCCATAGTGGAATTTCCAGTTTACGCCCTATTTGGCGAGAGCGGCGCGCGCCGCCGAAACAACGGCCAGAAACTGCCGCGAACGCTCTTCGAAAACTTCGTACGTGCCGGCCTTGATCGTCTCGGCGTCGATCAGCTCACTGCCCACCGCCACCGCAGCCGCCCCGGCCTTCAGGAAGTCCGCCGCCGTGTCCAGGTTCACCCCGCCCGTCGGGATCATGTCGATCTGCGGGAACGGCCCCTTAAGCGCCTTGATGTATTTCGCCCCGCCCATATTGGAGCAAGGGAAAATCTTCACGAAGTCGGCCCCGGCTTCCCACGCCGTCAGCACCTCGGTCGGCGTCAGCGAACCCGGGCAGATGATCTTCGAATACCGGTGCGCCACTTCAATCGTCGACACCTTCAACGCGGGCGTCACCAGGAACTGCGCCCCGGCCAGAATGCAGGCGCGCGCCGTCTCCGGGTCCAGCACCGTACCGGCGCCCAGCACCATCTTGTCGCCCAGCGCGTCGGCCAGCTTTTCCAGCGCTTTGATTGCGCCCGGGACAGTCATCGTCACTTCGGCCGAGCGGATGCCGCCGTTATAAATTGCCTCCACCGCTTTGATAGCGGATTCGGCGGAATTCGTCCGGACAATGGGCACGATGCCGATATCGAGGATGGCGGCGCGGATTTGAGATTTGGTCATTGGCTTCTCTTCTATTTTCGCACTAGCGATCAATCAACAGATTCGGACGCAGCTTCTGCAACGCCGCCACGCCCGCCTCCGTGAATTTCGCTCCACGAAGCAGCAGTCTATCCAAATTGGGCAACCCCGCCAAGTACCCCAGCCCCTTGTCCGTCACCGCCGTCTGTTCCAACGACAAACTCCGCAACGATTGCCACCCCGCCAACTCCCGCACCGACTCGTCGTTCACCCCCGTCCCATCCAGGTTCAACGACACCAACCGCTCCTGCCTTCGCAACGTCATCAGCCCCGCATCGCCCACCCCCGTCCCCGCCAGCGACAACCCCGTCAACTCCGCAAACCCCGCAAAAACAGCCATTCCCGCGTCATCAATGGCCGTCCCCGCCAAATCCAACGTCCGCACATGCCGCACCGCGCCCAACCCCGCCGCCGTCACCCGCGTCCGCGCCAACCCCAGAAAATAAACCCCGCCCAACGCTCCCAAATCCCCATCCCCAATCGCGCAACCGTTCAGCTCTACATGCTTCAAATACCGCAACCTCCGCAGCGCCACCAACCCCCGCCCCGTTACCCGCGTCCCCGATAAATCCAAATCCGTCAACCCGCCAATCGCCGCCACATGCCCCATCGCCTCATCGCCCACCCCCGTTCCCACGAGGCTCAACTCCACCGGCGTCCCGAACTCTTCATGCGTCTCCGTCCCCATCCGTGCCAACGCCGCCAACCCCGGCCCCGCCACCCGCGTCCCGTCCAACTGCAACCCCGCCAAATACGTCAACGGCGCCAACGCCGCCAACCCCGCATCCGTCACCTGCGTCCGCGATAAATCCAACCGCAACGGCCCCTTCGCCGCTTCGAACAACGGCCCCAACCGCGCCAACTCCGCATCCCCCACCGGCCGCCCCGCCAAACTCACCGGCCCCAGAAACATCCCCTCGCTCGTCGAATCCACGGCCTTCCCGCCCAGCGCCAGCACCGCCCGCGCCGCCTCCCCCCGCGCGCGATGCCCCAGGAACACCCAGCCGCCGATCGCCGCCATAATCGCCAGCAAAACAGCGAAAAACAGCCGCGCTTTGCGGCCGTCGTCGTCAGCCGGGTGTCCCTCGGGTTGTGCCAAACTACCAGTCCGTCACGCTGCCGTCATCGGCGTCATAGGATTCCGGATTCTTCCAGTCATGGCCAATCTTATCGGCCATCAGATTCTCGTCGAGTTCCACGCCCAACCCCGGCCCCGTCGGCAGTTCCAGGTAGCCTTCCTTCACCTTGAAGGGCTGCTTCACATACCCTTCTCCCAGCGAGACCTGTTCCTGAATCAGGAAGTTCGGAATCGACGCGGCCAGGTGCACGCCGGCCGCGAGCGAAATCGGCCCCAGCGGATTGTGCGGCGCGATGTCGGCGTAATAAGCCTCCGCCATACCAGCAATCAAACGCACTTCCGTAATGCCGCCCGCGTGGCACATATCCGGCTGCAGAATCGTCGCGGCCTTCTTCTCCAGCACTTCCCGGAAGCCCCACTTGGTGAACACGCGCTCGCCGGTTGCAATCGGCAAATGCGTCCCGCGCGCAATCTCCGCCATCACGTCATGGTTCTGCGCCTGGCACGGCTCTTCAATGAACATCGGGTTGTACGGTTCCAACGCCTTGATCAGCATCTTCGCGTGCGCCGGGCTGATCGCGCCGTGGAAGTCCACGCCAATGTCCACGTTGTCGCCCACAATGCGCCGCATCTCCGCGAACCGTTCGGCTGCATACTTCACCTCCGCCGGCGTCTCCACGTACCGCGCCGGACGCCGCTTCGCCGGGCCCGTCTTGAATGCCGTAAACCCCTTCGCCATCGCGTCGCGCAAGCCCTGTTCCAACGACCCGGCGCGCTGCACGTGCGCATACACCCGCACCTTGTTCCGCGTCGGCCCGCCCAGCAGTTCGTACACCGGCACGCCAAACGCCTTGCCCTTGATGTCCCACAGCGCCTGGTCAATACCGCTCAGCGCGCTCGTCAAAATCGGCCCGCCGCGATAAAACGCGTGCCGGTAAATCGCCTGCCAGTGGTGCACCACCGCGCGCGGATCCTTGCCCACCAAATACGGCGCAATCTCCTGGATCGCCGTTGCGCACGTCAACGCGCGCCCCTCGGTAATCGGCTCGCCCAACCCCACAATCCCCGCGTCCGTGTGGATCTTCAGGAACATCCACCGCGGCTTGACCATGATGGTCTCCAGCTTGGTGATCTTGATCTTGTCCTTCGGCGAAATCGGCGCGTTGCGCGTAATCTGCGCGGCCCGCGCCTCTTCAACCTGGAATAGGCCCGCGCCCGCGGCGGCGGCCCCGGCGAACCAGTTGCGACGTGAAAAATTACTCATACTGGCATGCCAGTATATCCGCTACCGGAAGTGGAACCAAAGCCCTCCCACGCACACCACAATCGCCGTCGTCATCACCACGTCCATCCGAGATCCCAACGCGTGCCCCCACCGCAGCGTCAACCCTTCCGTCTGCTCCTCCGTCGCCGGCGTCGTCATCTTCGACACTCCCACCATCAGCAACACGCAGAAGAAAAACACCAGCACGCTGAAGTTCAAAAAGCTGAATTCCACCACCGCGTTCATCGGCCCCAGGTCCATCTTCATCGCGTTATGCAGCACGTCCATAATGAACCGCGCCGCCCCAATCACCCCGCCCGTAATCAGCGTCACCATCGCCGCCCGTGCCGTCGCCCCGCGCCACAAAATTCCCGTCACAAACGTCGCCGTAATCGGCGCGCCAATGTAGGCCTGCACGCTCTGCAAGTATTGATACACCTCGTTGTTCAGGTTTTTAATGAACGGAATCCAGAAGATGCTGACAGCCACAATCGCCACCGTCGACCACCGCCCCACGTTCACCAACTGCCGCTCCGAAGCCTGCGGCCGCAGCTTCTTGTAAACGTCCATCGTGATCAGCGTCGAACACGAATTGAACACCGAACTCAACGACGACATCAACGCCGCCAGCAGCGCCGCAATCATCAAACCCTTCAGCCCCGGCGGCATCAGCCGCATCACCAACAGCGGATACGCGTTGTCGCCCGTCACCTCGGTAGGATAGATGGACTTCGCAATCAGCCCCGGCAGAATCAGAATAAACACCGGCAAAATCTTCAGCGCCGAACAGAAAAACGCGCCCTTCCGCGCCTCGCTCACATTGGTCGCCGCCAGCGTCTTCTGCACAATCACCTGGTCCGTACACCAATACCAGGTCCCTAAAATCAACGTGCCGAAAATCGTCCCCGGCCATGGATACGTGCCATCGGTCGCGGGCTTAATCATGTGGAAGAAATCCGGTGGCAGCGTCGCGCGCAGCCCTTCAAATCCGCCGGCTTTATCAAGTCCCAACACCGTGATCACCACCGCCCCCACCAGCAACAAAATAGCCTGGAACACATCGGTATAAATCACCGCCGCCAGCCCGCCCGAAACCGTATAAACGCCCGTCGCCACCACCAGCAAAATCGCCGACGTCATGTAGTCCCAACCCACAATCTCTCGAATCAAAATCCCGCCCGCAAACAGCGAAACGCTGATCTTCGTGAAGATGTAGGCCACAATCGAAATGCCCGTCAGATACCACCGGCACCCCGGCGAAAACCGCCGCTCCAAGAACTCCGGCATCGTAAACACGCCGCTCTTCAAGTAGTGCGGCACAAACAGCCAGCCCAGCAGCAACAAACAAAAACTGGCCGACCATTCATAACAACCTACCGCCAACCCCGTCGACGCTCCCGACCCCGCCAGCCCAATAAAATGCTCGCTACTGATGTTCGTCGCAAACAATGACGTGCCCACGGCAAACCATCCCACGCTCTGCCCCGCCAGAAAATAATCGGACGAAGTGCGTTCCCGCCGTGAGTGATAAAACCCAATCGCGAACACCAGCAGGAAGTAGACGACGATAATCCCCGTATCGAGCATGGGAGCTAGTGTACATTAGCCTGTAATGCTCAGCAGACGCGCCTTCCTGTCCACCCTCGCCGTCCCGGTTCTCGCCCAACGCCGCCCGCCCAACGTCGTCTTCATCCTCGCCGACGATCTCGGCTACGGCGACCTCGGCTGCTACGGCCAGCAGGAAATCAAGACGCCAAACATCGACCGCATGGCCGCCGAAGGTACCCGCTTCACCCAGGTCTACGCCGGCTGCACCGTCTGCGCCCCGTCCCGCTGCGCGCTGATGACAGGCTTCCACACCGGCCACGCCCGCGTCCGCGGCAACAAGCGAAACGAAGAACTCCTGCAAGCCGGCGATTTCACCATCTCCGAAATGTTCAAGAAGTCCGGCTACACCACCGCCATGTTCGGCAAATGGGGCATCGGTGGCCTCGGTTATCCCGGCTATCCCACGCGCAAAGGCTGGGACGAGTGGTTCGGCTTCTTCTCCCAGATGCACGCCCACACCTATTACCCTGAACACCTCCTCAATGGCGAACACGAACAACTCGTCCAGGGCAACTGGGGGGCCGTGAAGAAGGGTTACGCCCCCGACCTCTTCCTCGACCGCGCCCTCAAATTCATCGACAAGAATCAGTCGAACCCCTTCCTCCTCTACTTCGCCAGCACCATCCCCCACGCCAACAACGAGCTCGGCCGCGACACCGGCGACGGCATCGAAATCCCCGAAGACGCCCCCTACTCCGCCAAGCCCTGGCCCAAGCTCGAACGCAAGTTCGCCGCCACCATCACCCGCCTCGACCGCGACATCGGCCGCATCCTCGAAAAGCTGAAAACCCTCGGCCTCGACGACAACACCCTCGTCCTCTTCTCCAGCGATAACGGCGCCCACCGCGAAGGCGGCCACAACCCGGACTTCTTCAAATCCAGCGGCCCTTTGCGCGGGATCAAACGCGACCTCACCGAAGGCGGCATCCGCGTCCCCTTCATCGCCCGCTGGCCCGGCAAAGTCCCATCAGCCAAAGTCAGCGATCACCCCTTCGCCTTCTGGGACATGATGCCCACGCTAGCCGACGCCATCGGGGCCAAAGCCCCGCAGAACATCGACGGCATCAGCATGTACCCGGCCCTGCTAGGCCAGCCCGCCAAGACCCACGAATACCTCTACTGGGAATTCCACGAAGGCGGCTTCTCCCAAGCCCTCCGCGCCGGCGATTGGAAGCTCATCAAGTCCAAAGGCAAGACGATGCTCTTCAACATCAAAGCCGATGTGCACGAAGACACCGACCTCGCCGCCGCCAACCCCGACATCGTCACCCGCCTCGCCAAACTAATGGCCGGCGCCCGGACAGACTCCCCCGACTTCCCCGTAGCGTAGCAACACCCCCCGGGGACACCCCGGGCAGACCCCCAACGCCGTTCGGCCCGTAACCCTAACTACAGGGGTGTCCCCGAAAACGCGACACACCCCGCAGAAGGCCAGAAGCGCAGAAAGCCTGCTCCCAGCGCGGGATCAAAACCTCCCCCCACGCTCCACCACCCCCCTCCGGGGACATACGTGGCGGAGCGAAGCGTAGCCCGTGTGTCCCCAAGACGCAAGACCCTACCCCGCCCCCAACAACGCAATCTTCTCATTCCGCAAATACCCATACCGGTTCACCCAAACCCCATGGCCCGACGCCGCGCGCCCCGCCGCCAGCCGCTGCTTGAAATCGCTAACCGGCCCATACCCGTGGATAAACGCAAACACCGGCGTCGCCCCGGCCGCCTTCTGCGCCTCCCGCACTTTCCGAATCTGCGCCTCCACACCCACCGGATGCGCCTCGTCCGGCTCCGGATACCGGTAGTCGGCCAACCGCGTCGAATACGGCGGATCCTGAATCTCCAGCCACTGGCTCAACGCCCGCACCAGCAACTCCTCATTCAACCCCGGATTCGCCTGCATCAGCGCGTCCCCGTAAAAACGAAAAATCACCGGCCAGTGCATCGTATACAACTTGCAATGAATCGCCGAAGCATACCGAGCCAAGGCCGAAAACTGCATCCCGCTCACCGTCGAAAACGGCGGCGGAAACGTCCCGAACGTCAACGCAATCCGCGCCGGAATCGTCTCCCGCAACCGCATCGCATACTCACTCACCAGCGCACCCTTAAACCGCAGCCAGTCCAGAATCCCCGGGCTGTCAATCAACGAAGTCAGCATCGCGTTCCGCCCGCCATCGGCCTGCAGGAACCGCTCCAGATGCGCATTCCGCAACCCGCCATGCATCAGCCGGTACAACTCCAACACCGCCTTCTGCATCCGCGGAAAATCAAATCCCAGCCGTGCCGCCGCCGGCTGGCAATGCGGCCCGAAATCCAAAAACACATCGTCCAGAAAATACGGCGGATACTCCGGCCAGTCAAACCGGATCCCGTCAATCTCCGGATACTGCTTCACCAAATCGCGCGTCAGCGCCAGCGTGTAATCCAACACGTGCGGACTCGCCAGCGACCCGTTATTCGCCAGCCGCCGCGGAGGCACGCGCCCATCCGGCAACCGCGGTTTGTCATCCTCCACCGGCCCGCCAAACTGCACCCGGTACCCCGGCGGAATCGCCGCCTGCACCTGCAAATACGTCTGGATATGCCGCGCTTGCGCCGCCCGCATAAAGGCCTTGATAATCCCGCCCTCCCGCATCGTCAACTGCGTCGGCGCCGCCGGCTGATACCGCAACCCCTCGTACAGTTTCTTATCCGGCGCAAAGCTCGGCGCCGTCTTCACAAACAGCTCCCGCTTCCCCCACAACGTGCGATCCAACAGCCGCACCGATCCAGCCCCCGCGTCCACCGGTGGCTCCCGGCTCCCCGTCTTCTCATCGGCCGGTTCCATCACGTACGGCGACGTGGCAATCATGTCCACCTTCGCCGCCGCCAGCCGCGCCACCACATTCTCCACGCCCTCATTCTGGAAGTACTCGGGCATCACCGTCACGCCAGTTCGCATCCCCACATCGTCACATATACTGAACAAATCCATGAACCCCTCTGAACTTCCACCCGCCGCCCAGGTCATGAACCTGCTCTGGGGCAAGGCCATCTCGACAGCCATCTCCGCCATCGCCAAGCTCGGCGTAGCCGACCACATGTCCGCCACCGAACCCATCTCCGCCGAAGCGCTGGCTCAAACCACCAACGCCCACGCCCCCAGCCTCTACCGCGTCCTCCGCATGCTCTCGGCCATCGGCATGTTCCACGAACACTCCGGCCAGCGCTTCACCCTCACGCCCCTCTCACAAACCCTCCGCTCCGACGTCCCCGATTCCGTCCGCGGCGTCTGCATGTTCCTCACCGACCCCTGGCACATGCGCGGCTACGAGAATATCTACCACTGCCTGAAAACCGGCGAAAACGGCGTCCAAAAGGCCTACGGCCGCCACGGCTTCGACGTCATCGCCGAGGACCCCGCCTCTCTCGAAAACTTCCAGGCCGGCATGTCCAACTACACCGCCATGGAAGGCGCCCTCCTCGAACCCTTCCTCGATTTCTCTGCCTACCAACGCATCGCCGACGTCGGCGGCGGCCACGGTTCCCTACTTGCCCAAATCCTCCGCCGCAACCCCACCCTCAACGGCGTTCTCTTCGATCTCCCCGAAGTCGTCGCCCACGCCCCTACCCCCGCCGACCTCGGCCTCACCGGCCGCATGGCCATCGAATCCGGCTCCATGTTCGACCGCGTCCCCACCGGCTACGATGCCTACATCATGAAGCACATCATCCACGACTGGGACGACGAACGCTCCCACAAAATCCTCCGCCTCATGTGCGATCAATTGGCCGCCGAAGCCCCCGAAACCGGCCGCGTCTTCCTCGCCGAAATGGTCGTCCCACACTCCCCCGAACCGCACCCGTCGAAATTCCTCGACATCGAAATGCTCGTCATGACCCCCGGCGGCAAAGAACGCACCAGCGCCGAATTCGCCGTGCTCTTCGAATCCGCCGGCCTCGAACTCGTGCGCATCCAAACAACCCCCGGCCCCATCTGCCTCATTGAGGCCCGCGTAGCCTCCTGATCCGCAACCCACTCGATTCCACCTCCTTTCCAATGCCGGTTACTCGACAGTCGGTGTCTCGGAATGCTCGCGCGGATCGGTTCTTATGGTCCGGCGCACTCCCTTTGCTCTGTCTGTTTTGTGCTCAATTTGGGCTCCGGGCCCAAGGTGCGTCAGTGGAACATGTTCACTCGGTGCGTGAGTACGCCGACGTTCAAGGGCCCGTACTCTCGGCGATCGGCGATCTCAGCGGCAGCCTGTGGATTGTTACCGGAAGCACTCTTGCTCGAATCGCAAAGGATGGAGTGATCACGCAGATTGCTCCTTTGCCACAACTCCGGTATCCCACCAGCTATGCACTAGCGCGGTCGGATTCGGGCCGGGCTTTCTTGGTGCGCCGGGAGCAACGGCCAAACGATTTAGACATGATCTTTCCAGCCGAGACGGCAATAGCCTCCTTGGATCCCGCTGGTGCCTTGGGCAGCTTCACGCCGTTTTGCGTCTCTACCGTGCCGGCTTTTGACTGCCGCAACCGCCCGGGTTCCATCGACGAGTCCCTTTTCGTCTCGCGCCGTGACGACGCGGCTTCCGGAAGTTATCCGGCGATTCTTGAACCGGCGCAATCCGGAATTCGTGAAAACGCCCCGTGCTTCAGCGTGACGCAGTGGCGAAAGCCAGAAGTCCGCCTGTTTGTTGGGGCCCCAGTCGTGCGTAGCGAGGTCGTCCTGAAGGCCACGCTCCAATCTCGCGTCGTCTTCGCTACGGGAACATGTGCTGTCCTGTATGTGCGCACTGGTTCCCGGAGTGGACGTGCAATCATGTTTGCCGGGTACGATTCGGCGCTAACCGGAAAGTGGACCACGGTAGCGCTGGATGTTGCCCGGGGCAACACAAAACTCAGCCTTGGCCAATTGGCTCAGGGCTATCTGGCTGCGATCGAGAGCGAAAGGGGGCGACTTTCTCTCATTCGCTTCAATCCAAGCGGAGAACTGGTGTGGCGTTCGGTGGCCATGAACGGCATGCCTCGGAACGGTTTGGTTACCTCCGTGTCTGGAGGATTCTGTCTTGCCGGGACATCCGCCAAAAACACGCTGGCTGTTGCGTGTGGAAATTGAAAGCGGACGCCCCCCCGGGCCCCATCTGCCTCATTGAGGCGCGCGTAACGTCCTGATCCGCAACTCCCGGCACTCAATCCGCGCGTTCTCCAAGTGGATTTGCAACCCCACCCGTCCCGTCGCCGGCACCCCCGCCGGCACGGGCCCCTGGGCAGCCATCCGCCCATCCACCCACGTCGTCACTGTCCCCCGTTCCACGCGCACCCGCAACAACGCCCACCGCCCATCGTGGTCTTCCGTCAAGTCTCCCCGCGTCTGACCATAAATCGACCCTGTCGGATACACCCCATCGGGAACACTATAGATCTGCACCTCAAACCCCCGATGCAGCTTCTTGTCCGGCGCCCCCCGCAAGAACAACCCCGCGTTCACGTGCCCCACGGACCGCACCACCGCCAGCAGCTCAAAGTCCCCAAACTCCCCCGGCGCGTAATAAATCCCATGTCCATTCTCCCCCGCCAAAACCCCATCAGCCACCCGCCACGTCCCCGCATCCCGTAGCTCCCACCCCCGCAAATCCCGGCCATTGAACAAACTCGAATACACCCTCGCCCCACCCAAATCCTCAATCTGAATGCCCCGCACCGCATACCCATGTCCCAAGTCCAGAAACCCCACATGCCCCGCCGCATGCCGCCCCGGCACAACGGCGTCATTCACCAACTCCCCATCAATCCGCACCGTCACCCGCTCCCCCACAACCGCAATCTCCGCCTTATGCCACCCCCCAAAGTAGGCCCCAAAAAACCGCACCGGCTCCCGCACACCCACAATCGCCCCCGTCACATGCCGCGACGTCTTCCCATGAAAATCATGAGCCAGTTGCACCGGAATCCCCGTCAGCGTCGCCCGCCCCACCGCATGCGCCCGCAGCACCACAACCGCCTCAGCCCACTGCGCCAACCGGTACTCAAACCGCACCCGAACATCCCCATACTCCCCAGCGGATCGCACCCAATTCCGGCTGTTCTCCTTCCCCGAACACTGCAACGCATCCGGCGAGATAGCGAAACTCTCTCCGCTCTGCAACCACGGCAAAACAGCAAGGGCAAGTAACCAGGTCATCCCGTCCAGAATACCGATTCCGCCGATACCTGGGTGTCCTCAGCTCACGCCGATTGGACGGACGGTCCCGGATCTCGCGAGGCCGCGTCGTAGTGATCCCAAAATGCAGAGAGAGTTCGCGACCTGTTCATTACGTCTTCGGGTGCCTTCGCTCTGCGAACCCCTCTCCCATCGGACGAGCCTTGCCCTCGGCGATCTGACGTTTCACTCTCTCAGCCAACGCCATGCCGCGCCCGTCAGGAGAAAAGTCCTGAACCATCTGCCTATCCCACGCGT
Source organism: Bryobacteraceae bacterium (assembly GCA_044358225.1). Lineage (GTDB taxonomy): Bacteria > Acidobacteriota > Terriglobia > Bryobacterales > Bryobacteraceae. Next base: position 18,041 of record JBIKOG010000023.1, read on the forward strand.
CGTAATCGAAATCGTTGAGCCAAGCGGCAAGGGAATGACGGTCATCTTCGGCGAGCCCGGCAATGGCGTCTTTGATGGCGTCGACAGTCATACCCAAACGATAGCCCGCGAAAACGAGCGGTACAAGCAGCGAAGATTATCGCCCCCCGAGGAGGAACTTTCGTATCTCTCGGATCAGGATTGTCTGTTGCTCTTTCTCGAACAGGAAGCCGCCGTGAGTTGTGTTGTGCAACTCCACCACCCTCCCCTTCTTCATTTCCTTCTCGAATCGCTCAATTTGCTCTCGACGGTATGCCTTCCCGTAATCGTGCCACCACGCTAGCAGCTTCGCCTTAGTAGCTTCGTCCCAAAGCGCGGACTTCGGCGGTTCGTCGTACGTGACAAAAACACCGAGCGCCGGAGCCTGGATCGATTTGTAGTCGGGATGGTACTCGATGGACCGTGCGATGAGCTCCAGCGTCGCCTTATCGGCCCCCGGCAGCGGAGGCAAGTTCAGCTGTGCCCTCCTGCCCAGTTCCGCATTCTGGGCAAGGTCGTATGCCGCGTCCAAATACACCAGCCTCGCGACCCGCCGGGGGTAATGCTTCGCGAACTCGGTCAACTCATTTCCGGCAATCGAATAGCCGGCCAGCGTCGCACGCTTTATCTTCCGTTCATCCAAAAAAGCCCTAATGTCTTCAACCAACCGCGCCGTGTCGTAGCCCGTATCCGGCTTCGCCGATTCACCCTGTCCGCGTCGCGTCAGGCCAAGGACGTGGAAGCGGTCCGTCAGGCCAACCGCGAGTGGATGGAAGTCCTCGGCTGTCCCACCGAGTGACGTCAAAAACAGAACCACCTCTCCCGTGCCGCCCCAGTCCAGGTAATGAAGCCGGATGCCATTCACCGTCACGAATTGGGAGGCCGGCCGGTCCGGTGCCGTTCTGCGGTCTGAGGCTTGCGCATAAGCCGCAACGCCAACCGCCAGAAACGCAACCACCACAGCCCTACCGATACCCGCCCAACGATCCGTTGACCCATCGATTCTGGATCGTGCGTCGACTTGTCCTATGCCTCCCGCGTCGTTCCCTTGATGTGTAGCGGTTGGCCGGATCGCCCGTATCGCCATCTGCACCCCTCATTCGCCCGTCTGTGAACCCAAGCCATCCCAACCCAGGATACTCTTTACGTCGCCGTTCTCTATTTCCAGGAAGCGTCAGCCCTACTTCTTCGTTCAACTCAACCAAACTTACCCAACAAAGCGATGAAATCCTCTACCTCGACACCGGCACCCCGGAGAATCGCACGCAGTGTGCCTCGGTCCAGTTCTTTGTGATCCGGGACCACCACTTGGCCATATGGGTCGTCCCGGCGAAGTACTATATGACTCCCTTCCTGCCGGCGCACTCGAAAGCCAGCCTTCCAAGCCCGCGAACACAATCGCGCCCAGAAAGGCAAGGAAGCTGCGCACACGGCAACCAGAAGAGTGTCGAACCGCTCCTCTGGAACGGGCAATCTATCCTCCTCCAACACCCCAACATACAGTCGAATCGCTTCCCGAATCCCGCCAACCGCTTCCTCGCGAGTCCGTCCCTGACTCACGCATCCCGGCAAGCTCAAACACTCAGCCACCCACAGCCCATCCTCGCCCCGAAAAACCACCACTTGCCGTATTTCCCCCCATCATAGCCAAACATCCACCCCACTAAACGATACTAGTAAGAACGATGGCTGTTGTTTTAAGTTGCTCCGCGGTGAGCAAGCGCTACGGCGCCAAACCGCTTTTTGAGAATTTGACCATGTCGCTGCACGACGATCAGCGCATCGGCTTAACAGGACCCAATGGCAGCGGCAAGTCCACGCTCATGCGTATCCTCGCCGCCACCGACACTCCCGACGAAGGCATCCGCACCCAGCGCCGCAACGCCATCGTCGCCTACGTCCCGCAAGACTCCGTCTTCGACCCGGGCCAAACCGTTCGCACCGTCCTCCACGACGCCCTCGACGATCTCCCCCTCACCGACGACGAAAAGCACCTCCGCATCGAAATGGAAGCCTCCCGCGCCGGCCTCCGCGATTTCGACGCCGAAGCCGCCACCCTCTCCGGCGGCCAGCGGAAACGCCTCGCCATCGTCTGCGCCCTCGTCCGCCACCCCCACGCTGTCCTCCTCGACGAACCCACAAACCACCTCGATATCGACGGCATCCTCTGGCTCGAACGCCTCCTCGTCCAGGCCGATTTCGCCTCCCTCTTCATCTCCCACGATCGCTACTTCCTCGAACGCGTCGCCACCCACACCGCCGAAATCAACCCCGCCTACCCCGACGGCATCTACCAGGCCGAAGGCAACTACTCCAAATTCCTCGAACGCCGCGAAGACTTCCTCATCGCCCAGCAAAAGCTCCAGGACTCTCTCCAAACGAAGGTGAAGCGCGAAGTCGAATGGCTCCGCCGAGGCCCCAAAGCCCGCACCACAAAATCGAAGGCCCGCATCGACGAAGCCCATCGCTTAATCAGCGAACTCGGCGAAGTCGCCAGCCGCAACAAAACCTCCACCGCGTCGATCTCTCTAAACGCCAGCGACCGCAAAACCAAACGCCTCATCCAGGTCGAAGGCCTCGCCGCCGCCCCCGGTGGCAAAACGCTCTTCGAAGGCCTCGATCTCATCCTCTCCGCCGGCACCAAGCTCGGCCTCGTCGGTGGAAACGGCAGCGGCAAATCCACCCTCCTCCGTATCCTCGAAGGCCGCATGGAACCCTCCGCCGGCACCGTCCAACGCGCCGACATGCTCCGCGTCGTCACCCTCGACCAGAACCGCCAACTCCCCGACGAAAACGCCACCCTCAAACAAGCCCTCTGCCCCGATGGCGATTCCGTCATCTACAACGGCGTCACCATCCACGTCGCCGGCTGGGCCCGCCGTTTCCTCTTCACCAACGAACAACTCGTCCAACCCGTCCGCCAACTCTCCGGCGGCGAACGCGCCCGCGTTCTCCTCGCCAACATCATGCTCAAGCCCGCCGACGTTCTCTTCCTCGACGAGCCCACTAACGATCTCGACATCCCCACCCTCGAAGTCCTCGAAGACTCTCTCCTCGATTTCCCCGGCGCGCTAGTCCTCGTCACTCACGACCGCTACCTGCTCGACCGCGTCGCCACCACCGTCGTCGCCCTCGAAGGCGATGGCCGCTGGGGCCTCTTCGCCGAATACGCCCAGTGGGAGCAGGAGCGAGCCGAGCGCAGCCGCCCCACCCCCGCCAAAAAAGAAATCACCGAAGCGCCTGCTGCGCCGCCATCCGCGAAGAAGAAACTCTCCTACATCGAGCAGCGCGAATGGGACGGCATGGAAGCCCAGATCATGACGGCCGAAGAGGAGCTCGAAGCCGCCAAAGCCGCCCTCGACGACCCCGCCGTCTTCACCGATCACACCAAGGTCCACGACGCCCACGTCCGCATGGAAACCGCCCAGCACCGCGTAGAAGCCCTCTATGCAAGGTGGGCCGAGTTGGAAGCCAAGGTCGGTTAGGCATAGACTCTCCTTCATGGATTCCCTCAGCCGCCGCGAGCTCGGCCTCCTCGCCGCCGCGGCCGCCAGCCCCATCCCTGAAAAAACGGTCGTCCTCACGTTTGACGACGCCGTCAAATCCCACCGCACCATCGTCGGACCCCTGCTGAAGAAGCTCGGCTTCCACGCCACGTTCTTCATCACCCACAAGTGGATGGACGCGCCAGACCATTTCCTCTCCTGGCAGGACGTGGCCGACCTGCACCAAATGGGCTTCGAAATCGGCAACCACTCCTGGACCCACGCCGGTTTCTCCACGCCGCTCGCCGCCTCGCGCCTCGCCGGCGAACTCGCGCTGGTCGATTACGAACTCAACAAAGTCAAAGTCCCCAAACCCGTCAGCTTCGCCTGGTCCGGCAACGGCTTCTGCCCCGAAGCCGTCGAAGTCCTCCGCGAACATGGCATCCAGTTCGCCCGCCGAGGCGCCCAGCCCGAAGCCGAATACGGCCGCATCGTCGTCGGCCCCGCCTTCGACCCATCGAAACACCACCCCCTCCTCATCCCCACCACCGGCGACGCCTATCCCGACTGGACCTTCGACCACTTCGAAAAAGTAATCGCCAACGCCAAAAAGGGCCAACTCGTCGTCCTCCAATTCCACGGCGTCCCCGACGTCGTCCACCCCTGGGTCCACACGCCCCCCGTAGCCTTCGAACGCTACATGCAGCACCTCAAAGCCGAAGGCTTTAGGACCCTCGCCCTCCGCGAAGTCGCCCAATTCTACGGCCCCACTCCCCCAGCCGACCCAATGCTCACCGCCCGCCATCCGCAACCGAAGGACGGCAAGCTCCCTCTCCCCATCGAAGTCGCCGCCACGCAAAAGGAACTCCCCTACTGGCGCGGCCTCATGCGCCAGCACGCCTACACCCCCGCCGAAGCAACCAAGGTCACCGGCCTCCCCGAAGCCCCCACCGAACCCGAACGCGTCAACGGCCCCAAGCTCACCCCCTACCCCGGCGGCCGCCACATGCGCATCGGTTTTCTCGAAGGCGCCATCAGCCCCATGCGCGGCACGAAGGCCTCCGTCTTCCTCCCCTGGGCCAACGCCGGCTACATCGTCATCGACCTCCCGGAAGCGGTAATCACCAACAACAAAATCCACTTCCTCGGCCACACCCACATCCCCACGAAATGGGATGAAAAGAACGTATCCATCGCCAATCGCGACTGGACCCGCAACCCCGACGGCAGCCTGTCCTCCGAATGGCCTCTCCCCGATAAAGTCACCGTCGGCGCCTCCATCCGCCTGAACGGCCAGATCGTCTACATGGACTGCTGGATCCGCAACGGCAGCGACGAAGTACTAAAGAACATCCGCGCCCAAGTCTGCGTGATGTTCAAAGGCGCCCCGGCCTTCAACGCCCAAACCAACGCCAACAAAATCCTCACAGCCCCCCAAGCCATCACCAAATCCACCGACGGCAAACGAACCATCACGACGGAATGGGAAGACTGCGGCCGCGTCTGGGGCAACGACCGCTGCCCCTGCATGCATTCCGACCCCAAATTCCCCGACTGCCCTCCCGGCGAAACCGTCCGCCGCACCGGCCGCCTTTGGTTCTCCAGCTAAGGCAAATACCAAACCCGCAGCGACACCCCCCTCCGGGGACACCCGCGGCCCGCAGGGCGGGTGTCCCCAAGAACCGACACTCGCCCGCAACCGCCCCCCTACGGCAACACCCGAACCCCCACCCGCGACGCCGCCCCCGTCTGCCGGAACACCCGAATCATCGCCTTCTGAAAATCAGCTTCCTTCGCCTCATTGATATTCATGAACTTCTGCGGATTCCGGTCCACCAGCGGGAACCACGTGCTCTGCACCTGGATCATAATCCGGTGCCCCCGCCGGAACGTATGGAACACATCATTCATCCCATAATCAACCTTCGAAATCTGCCCCGGTACAAACGCCTCCGGTTTCTCAAAACTATTCCGGAACTTCCCGCGGAAAACCTCCCCGCGCACCAGCATCTGGTACCCCGCCATCGGCGGCCGCCGCGTCTCCGGCTTCGCGCCGTCATAGTCCGCAACCGGCAGTGAATCCGGCATCACATCAATCAACTTCACAATAAAATCCGCATCCGTCCCGGTCATCGAAACAAACAACGAATTCATCACCGGCCCCGCCAGCGTCACGTCTTCTTCCAAAACATCGGTCTGATAAACCAACACATCCGGCCGGCTCGCCGCGAACCGCTGATCGTCCACCATGTGCTCCCGCGTCATCCCAATCGCAATATCGGAAGTCGCCGGCACCGGCTTCGCCGGGTCACTCAAATACTCATCCGAACCCTCGCCAACAGGCGCCTCCCACCCCAACTTCCCATTCGCCAAAAAATACAAACTCTTAGCAACAGCCCCTTCCGGAGGCCACGAAGAAAACTGCCGCCACTGGTTCCGCCCCGTCTCAAACACCTGCGCCTTCGGGAACTTCCCATCGCCCTTCCCCTTCAAATAATGGGCAAAAAACGGTGTCTCAATGTTCTTCGCATAATCCTTGCTCGTCTTCGCGTCGAAGTTGATATACCCCAAGTGCGACCCATCATCCCGCGCCCACTGCCCATGCCGCCACGGCCCCATCACCAGCAAATTCGTCGTCGACGCGCTCAGCTTCCCCACATTCCCAAACACCTGCAGCGCCCCATACAAATTCTCCGTATCGAACCACCCGCCCACCGTCATCACCGCCGGCTTGATCCCCTTCAAATGCGGCCGCAAATTCCGCGACTGCCAGAATTCATCGTAGGTATCATGCCGCATCATGTCGTTCCAGAACGACACCGTGTTCTTGAAATACTTCTCATTCGCGTTGAACAACGGCCCCATCTGCAAAAAGAACTTATACCCATCCGGCGTCCCATGATCAAATCGCACCCGGTCCTTCGGCGGCACCGTCGGCTCCGGCCGAGGCTTCCCAAAGGCCGAAAGAAAATTGAACGCATGCGGCAAATACAACGCCCCGTTCCGATGGAAATCATCGCCCGTGAACCAATCAGTAATCGGCGCCTGCGGCGACGCGCACACATGCGCCGGATGCGCGTCAATCATCCCCGCGGCCGTATAAAAACCCGGATAAGAAATCCCGTAGGTACAAACTTTCCCGTTGTTATTCGGCAGCTTCTTCACCAGCCAGTCGATCGTGTCGTACGTGTCCGTGCTCTCGTCAATATCCTGCGGCCCGCGCTTCACAGCCTTGTGCGGCGTCATGTTCACGAACTCGCCTTCGCTCATGTTCCGCCCGCGCACATCCTGGTACACGAAAATGTACTTGTCCTTGGCCAACTCCTTGTTCGGCCCCAAATCTTCCTTGTACAAATCCTCCCCATACGGCGACACCGTATAAGGCGTCCGGTTCATCAGAATCGGCCACTTCTGCGAAGCATCCTTCGGCACATACACCGAAGTGAACAGCCGCTTCCCGTCCCGCATCGGGATCCGGTACTCGTACTTCGTGTACATCTCCCGGACCTTCGCCTCGCCCTGGGCGAACACCGCCACCGACAGCAGAAAAATCAGTCTCATCATTAGCTCTCAAACTGCCGGCGAAATGCGGCAAACTGCTCTCGCAACTCGTGCAACTCAGCTTCCAACTTATTCACCCGAATTTCCAACTCACCCGTCCGCGCCACCGCCGGCGCCGCCACCGGAGCATGCATCTCCGCCAGCGTCTCCGCCGTCACCGGCCCGCCCATCAGGTGCATCCACCGCGGCTCCCGCTGCCCCGGCTGCCGCCCCAAAAACACCGTCAGCGGATCCTCCCGCTCGCTCAACTTCCGCAGCGAATTCTCCACCGCGTCCAAATCGTCAAACGCATACATCCGCTGCGTCCGGTCTTTCAACTCATTCAACGTCTGCGGCCCCCGCAGCAGCAACACGCAAATCAGCGCCAGCTCCCGGTTGTTGAAGTTCAGCGCGAACGACGCCCGGTGCGCATACTTCGCCACCCGCGAATCGAACCGCGGCTCGGCCAGCCCGCGCTCCTCCAACTCGCGCAACCCATCCCGCACCGTATCTTCGTCGTAGTCGGTCACCGGCTCCCGATTCGTCTTCTGGTTACAAGCCGTCATCAGGCTGTTCACCGAAAGCGGATAGTAGTCGGGCGTGACCATGTCTTTCTCAATCAGACTGCCCAGCACGCGTTGCTCAAGAGGACTCAGTGGCGGATTCACTCCTCCAGTTTATCCACCGCGGCCTGCACCTTTGTATTCACCAACAAACGGAACAGGTCCGGCCGCGCATAGTGCCCCGCCACGTCCAGGTCGAACTTCCCCTCCACCGTCCGCCCCACGTCAATATCAGCCAGCAACAACCCCTCGCCGTCCCGCAACGGCCCGGCGACAACAACCCCCATCGGGTCCACAATCACAGACCCGCCCGCAATCGCCCCCCACTCCCCGCCCGCCACATACTGCACCGCCGACAACACAAAACACCGCCCCTCCACAGCAATATGCCGCATCGTCGGCAGCCACGTCTCCCGCTCATCCACCGTCGGCGCGCAGTACAGTTGAACCCCCTGCCCATACAGCGCCAACCGCAACTGCGGCATGTAATTCTCCCAACAAATCGCCGACCCCAATTTCCCCCACGGCGTCTCCACCACCCCCAACGTGCTCCCATCCCCAAAGCCCCAAATCAACCGCTCAGACCCCGTCGGCATCACCTTCCGATGCTTCCCCGCCAGGACGCCATCGGGCCCATGATAAGTGACCGTACAATACAGCGTCCCTCCATCGCGTTCAATCACGCCGCCCACCAGCCACAGCCCCGCCTCCTGAGCAATCTCCCCCAACGGCGCAAAGTCCGAAACCGCCCCCTCGGCATACCGGCGGAACGCCATTCGCCCATCCTGCGTTCGCTGCCCAACGCGCGCCCCAAAGTCCATGCCCTTCGGATACCCGCCAATCAGAGCCTCCGGAAAAACCAACAATTCCGCGCCCCCAGCCCGCGCCTCCAGCGCATACGACCGCAACCGCGCAAGGGTCGCAGCGGTATCCCAAGGAACACTTCCCATCTGAAGAACGGCGGCACGTAGCATAATAGACATTTTGGAGCAAAAGAAACGTCCGCTAAAGACCCTGGAGAGGGTAATCTCAAAAGCCGGCCTCGGATCGCGCACCGACGCGCGCGGCTGGATCCACGATGGCCGCGTCCAGGTGAACGGCAAAGTCATCGAAAACCCGGACCACTGGGTCGATATGGAGCGCGACAAAATCCGCTTCGACGGCAAGCCCCTCGAACGCCAGGACCGCCTCTACATTCTTCTCTATAAGCCCACCGGCTACATCACCACCTACAAGGACCCCGATGGCCGCCCGACAGTCTATGACCTCATCAAGGACATCGACAGCTTCATCGTCCCCGTCGGCCGCCTCGACCTCGACACCTCCGGCCTCCTCCTCATGACCAACGACACCCAGTTCGCCGAACGGATCATGAACCCGGACTTCCACGTCCCCAAGACCTACCTGGTAAAAGCGAGCGAGCTCCTAACCGACGACCAACTCGACAAACTCCGCAAAGGCGTGGAACTCAGCGACGGCCCCACCCGCCCCGCCAAAGTGACAAAGCTAAGAGACTCCGGCAAGCACACCCACTTCGAAATCACGCTGACCGAAGGTCGCAACCGCCAAGTCCGCCGCATGGTGGAGGCGATCGGAGCCCGCGTCATGAAACTAGTCCGAGTCCGCATCGGCGACATTTCGATCGGCACCCTCCCCATCGGCACCTGGCGCCTCCTAACCCGCCCCGAACTAACCCGCCTCCGCCAGTAGCGTCTCACTGCCCCTCCTACAGCGTCGAACTCAATTTCTTGACCCGCTCAAGCTCCCGCAAAATCTGTGGCGACTCTTTGGCCTCCGCCAGCGGCAAAAGTTGCTCCTCGATGTAGCCCCAATCCAACCGTTGATCGTGCCGAACCGCAATTCCCTCCGCATCCCGCAAATCAATGGGCCGCGACGCGAATAACTTCATCACCATCAAATCCTCAGCCGAACAAGTTCTCAAGCCAACTCCCGGCGCGAATTCGAAAAACGTAGCCCGGTCCACAACCAGACGCTCAAACGGCAGCGCCCCCAACGAGATGTCAATCCCAACACCGCTCGGCGAGGCCAGCAGCAGCACGCGCGCCCGCAACGCAAACTGCGCCGCGTCGGTATTTCGCGCCGCGTAGTGGCTCAACAGCGCGTCGATAAACGGCTGCTCCTGTCCGAATCCAGTCAGCAACGTAATGTCGACGTCCCGCGTTACCCGCGCCTGGCTCCAACGCTGGACGGCAATCCCGCCAATAAAACAGGATTCCCACCCCTGCGAATCGCAGAACTCCTGCAACTCCAGCGCCGCTTCAAAAATCCCAATCATCCTCGCAACTTCGCGAAGTACCGCTGCATCTCCACCAACCCCGATCCCGCCTCCGGCCCCCCCCCTGCCCGCAGCGCCTGCTCAAACGCCGGAGCGAGCAACTCCAATGAAAGCATCGTGTCCTCGTCACGTACCTCACGAAGACGAATCAACTCCAACTCCGGCCCCACTTCCTTCCAAGTCTGTGCCCACCGCTTGATCATCTCCTGGTCGGTCATGACTTCATTATCCCCCCTCACCCCAACCCCGCCGCCACCGCCCGCATCTTCCCCCCATACTGCTTCCGAATCAACTCCACCCGCTTACAATACGTCGACTCAAACGACCGCCTCTGCACCGCCAACTTCTTCTGCATCTCCGGCTCTTTCAAAAGCTTCTGCGTCGACCCCGGCAACCTCCCCACCGAATCCGCAAACACCCGCGCCGACGCCTCCCGAAACCCCGCAATCGCCCGGAAATACCCCGCCTGCCCAGGCACTTTCTTACAACCCCGCACCAACGCCTCCAACACCTCCGCCTTCTCCCCAACATCCAGCAACGAAGTAGTAGCCAACCGCTCCCCATACGAATCCAAAAACGGCCCCAACGGCAGCATCAACTCCGCCGCCCGCCGCAACGGCTTCACCGCCCGCAGCGGATAATGCCGGTGCCCCTCACTAGCCAAAAGCTCTTTATACAAATCCCCCGGAAACTGAAAAATCCCGCCATACCCCGCCACGTTCTCCTGCGCCAACCGCTCAAACTGCAACGCACTGGCCGAATGCTTCCCAGCCCCCGTCCAAAAACTAATCCCCTGATTCAGATCCCCCAAATTGTGAATGACGCTCATCGCCACCCGCATCGTGTCCAACTCCCGCCCCGGCGTCATGCAAACATCCACAAACGCCCGCGCCTCCCGCAACAACTCCGCATGAATAGCCGCATGCGCCAACCCCGCATACTCCTCATCGCCCAACTGCAGGAACCGCCCCAGCGCCCCCGCCATCACGCTCAACCACTCCCCATCATGCCCGCTAACCAACCCATGCGACCCACAATCAATCGTCCGCAGCGAATACCCGTCCAACGTCCAAGTCTGCATCGCCACGCCCAACCGGAACATCTCGTGCAACACATCCAAATCGCGCGTCTCCCGCCACAACAACCCGCGAATCTTCGAGTCCACATCCGTCGGAACATACGTCGCCACCGTCGACCAATGCGACGCCAGGCACAGCGAAAAATACCGCAGCAACGACCCCTCGTCTTTCAACGAAGGGTCAGCCCGAACCGCCCCCAAAATATGCAAAAACCCATCGCGCTCGTAAGCCCGCGACATCGCAGGCTCAGCCGGCAGCCGCTCCAATAGAAACGGAGCGGTATTCCAAATCAGCTCCAGCAGCCCAGCCGGCGAAATGTAGTGGTCCCAAACGACCTTTTGTTCAGTTGTCTCTTCCAACCCTTAAGCGTAGCAGCGAAGCTCGAAAATCCGCACACTGTCGCTGCCATTGGTAGCCTTCGCCACCACCCGAACCGCGCCGATATCAACGCCGCCCAGCTTATGCCGCCGCACCCGCTGGAAGTTCCCGGTAACAGTCTTGACAGTCGTCCAATCCGACGACCCCGCCTTCCGCACCTGCACCTCATAATCGCGAACCGTCTCCGGCTGCGCCGCGCGCACAATGCCCCGGTTAATCGAGTCCGACGACGTCAGCGTCAACTCCCGCTGAAACCCGGTATCAAAGGTGATCTGCAACTCACCCACCCGCTGCGCCTTCTCCCAATCCAACTGAATCCACGACCCCGCCGGAGCTTCCCAATGATGGATGCCTTCCTTCGGAATATCCCGCGCCACACCATCCAAAACTAGCATCGCCTTCGCATCGCCAATCTCGGCCGACGCCGTCGCCCGCGCCATCCGCGCCAAATCCGCCGGATCAGAATTCCGAACATTCTTAATCGTCTGGTCGTCCCTCATCAACCGCTGTTGCAACGCGCTCACCAGCTTCGGCTCGGCCGCCAACTGCCGCGGCGTAATCCCGCGATCCAGACACATCGCCGCCGCCGTCCCAGCCGCCTGCCCGCCCACCGCGCAAGTCGCCATCACGCGCGTCGAAGTAAACGCCACATGCGTCGCGCTGATGTTCCGCCCCGCCATCATCAGGTTCGAAACGTTCTTCGAATAGAACGAGCGCAGCGGAATATTGAACACCTCCGGCGTGCGAATCTGCACGGCCGGCGGCAAGTCAGCCCGGTCAAAACCACCCGGCGGGTGATCGTCCATCGGCCAGCCGCCAATCGCCACCGCGTCCGCGAAATCGCCCTTCAGCAAATCGTTCTGCGACAACAAGTGGTCGCCCACAATCCGCCGGCTCCCGCGCTTGCCCGGCATGAACCCAACCCAATCCATCGCCCAGTTCGCCGAAGAGGTATGCTCGCCCGAATTCTTAATGTGGTCCCAAACGCCCATCACAATCGATAGCAACTCAAACCGGATCCGCTCGTTATCCCGAATCGGGTCCACGCTCCCGCCCCACTCCACCCACCAATACCCATACTCCCAACTGGTAATCTTCCGGAACTTCAACGTATCCGCCGTCACCTTCCGCGCCCACTTCGGCGGCGTAAACGGCATCGGCTTCTGATACAGCCGCGACGTGAACAGAATCGATGAACCCAGCGTCTCCTCATCCGGCTTCTCCGGCGCCAGCGACTCTCCAAACTCGCTCCGCCGCTCCCGCCCCGTCCGCATCTCCGCGCCCGATTCCAACCCCAGCCGCGAATCCCCCGTGCAGTCCATAAACAACTTGGCCTTCACCCGGTACAAGTGCTCCGACTTATCGCACCGCACCATCACTTCCTCAATCCGCCCATTCCCCGTCTTCGCCGAATAAACCACACTCTCCAACAGCAACGTGATATTCGGCTCCGAAACCACCTTGTCGTAAAGCAGCAGGTCCCAAAGCTCCCAGCACCGCTGCGGATTATTCACCGCATCGGCCAACCGCAGCTCTTCCAACAATCCGCCCTCACGCCATCCGCCCCGCCCCTTATGCGAATTCGCCCCCACCACATGCATCTTCACTTCGGAAGAGGAGTTCCCACCCAGCCGCGACCGGTCCTGCACCAACACCACCTTCGACCCCAACCGCGCCGCCGAGATCGCCGCACAAACCCCAGCGAGGCCCCCACCCGCCACCAACAAATCCGTCTCCAACGCAACCAGCGTCATATGCGGCTCCGCGGCCGCCATCTGCCGCGCCCCATTCGGTGGCGCGATCTTCTCAAACTCCCGCCGCACAGCCCCCTGCGAAACATTCACCTGCGCCGCCGGCAGCGCCGCCGCATTCACCAGCAGCGAGTATCCGCCCATCCAAAAATCGCGTCGATCCATGTCTGAAATCTTATATCTCACCGCGCCCCCTGTCCATCCCCATCCCAATCCCGATACACTGTCCCCCATGCGCGCTCTCCTCGCCCTCCTCCTCGCCATCCTCCCCGCCTTCCCCATCACCCGCCAGGAAATCGTCTTCGCCACCACCCCCCAAGGCCAACTCAAGCTCACCCTCTTCTACCCGCCCGATTGGAAACCCTCCGATCACCGCCCCGCCGCCCTCTTCTTCTTCGGCGGCGGCTTCGTCAACGGCACCCCAACCCAGTTCTTCTCCAAAGCCGCCTATCTCGCCAGCCGCGGCATGGTCACCGCCTCCGCCGAATACCGCATCAAGAACAAACACAAAACCACCCCCATCGAAAGCCTCGCCGACTGCAGGACCGCCTTCAAATGGCTCCGCGCCAACGCCGCCACCCACGGCATCGACCCCGCCCGCATCGCCGCCGGTGGCGGTTCCGCCGGCGGCACCTGCGCCATGCACCTCGCCACCGAACCCGACGCCAAGCCCAATCTGCTCCTCCTCTACAACCCCGCCACCAACGCCGAAACGCCCTTCACCCAAGTGCCCCAAATCCTCTTCTACGGCACCGACGACCGCTTCTACCTAACCGCCAAACCCTTCTTCCAAAAGGCCCGCGAACTCAAAATCCCCATCGAACTCTACTACGCCAAAGGCCAACAACACGGCTTCTTCAACGACAAACCCAACGCCGACTACTCCTGGCACACCTCCACCCTCTACATGACCGACGTCTTCCTCGCCAAACACGGCTACCTCCAAGGCAAGCCCACCATCGCCCACCCCACCGGCTCCAAAGCCGTCCTATTCAGCGAAGCCGCCCCTATCCCCACGCCCCAACAACCCCGCCCGCTCCCCCCCAACATCCGTGCCGAACGCGACATCGTCTACGCCAAAATCGGCGACCGCGAACTCAAACTCGATATCTACCTGCCGAACGCCGAGTCCCAAACAAAACGCCCCCTAATCGTCTGGATCCACGGCGGCGCCTGGCGCGCCGGAACCAAGGAACAAACGCCCATCCTCCCCCTCGTCCAGCAAGGCTACGCCGGCGCCAGCATCGGCTACCGCTACACCCAGGAAGCCCCCTTCCCCGCCAACGTCGACGACTGCAAAACCGCACTCCGCTGGCTCCGCGCCAACGCCGAAAAGTACAACATCGACCCCACCCGCATCGCCCTCTGGGGCTCCTCCGCCGGCGGCCATCTCGTCGCCTACCTGGGCACCACCGGGGACGAACCCGCCACCCGCGTCCAGGCCGTCGTCGACTGGTTCGGCCCCACCCGCGTCGCCCGCATGTCCCACTACCCCTCCGCCATGGATCACGACTCGCCCGAGTCCCCCGAAAACCAGCTGATCGGCGCCTTAATCCAGCAAAACACCGAACTCGCCGAAAAGGCCAACCCCGCCCGCTACGCCTCCAAGGACGATCCGCCCTTCTTCATCCAGCACGGCGACGCCGACCCTCTCGTCCCCATGGAGCAAAGCGAAATCCTCGCGACAGCCCTGAAAGCCGCTGGTGCGCAAGTCGAGTTCGAAGTCCTCCACGGCGCCGGCCACGGCGGCCCCCAGTTCCAAAACCCGCAAAACCTCCAAAAAGTAAAAGCCTTCCTCGACCGCACTCTAGAATAGCGTCAACCTCTATCCCTATTTCCCAAGCGGCCTCCTCCGCTAAACTAAACCCTGCATGGAATTGCAGGAAGAGTTTCGCAAACAGTATCTCGAACGCGGCCTTGTCCTCTGCCTCGGTAGCGGCATCGCCAAGTGTTCCGGCCTCCCCGATTGGATCGAACTCCTCAACCGCCTCTTCCACGTCGCCTGGCCCAATCACCCTGAATCACCAAAGCACCCAATGTTCAAACGGCTGCGCGACGATGGCTTCACCCTCACCGCCATCGCTTCCATCCTCGAACAAAAGCTTGGCACTGATTTCGTCGAAGCAGTCCGCGAGGCACTCTACCGCGATTTTTGTCTCTTCAAGCCGGCCCCCGAAAAGCCGGATCGCTCCCTCCTGGTCAAACAAGTCCGAGCCGAAAACCATAGTCTCCGCGCCGTAGCCGCTCTATGCGTTGTAAAGAGCCAAGACACCTACGTTGCGAATCCCCAAATCCGCGCCATCGTCAATCTGAATTTCGACGTCGTTCTCCGAACCTACGCGAAGGAGCACTACGGCAAATATCTGCTGCGTACCGTCGAACGCCCTGACGCGCAGCCCTATCAGGGGAGTATCCCCACCTACCACGCGCACGGTCTCCTGCACTGGTATCACAAGCGCTTCAGAAATCTAAAATACGAGGCCCCGGACCTCCTCGTCTTCACCGAACAACAATACTTCGACTTCTTCGGCCGCCCCTTCGAAGTCTTTAGCTATACCCTGCTCTCCCTCATGCGTGAATACAGCATGGTCTTCATCGGTACCGCACTCAAGGACGACAACCTCCGCCGCCTCCTCTACTACAACCAAAACGAACGCGCCCTTGCCGCCGAGCGCCAACCCGATGCCGAGATCAAACTTGCCCGCCACTTCCTCATCACCACTAGTTCAAAAAACAAGGACGCCGACGCGCTCACCGCCTCCGCCCACCTCCGCCTCGGCGTAAAAACCATCTGGTTGAACAACTGGGACGAACTCCCACACTTGCTCCAATCCATATACGATTCCAGCGAAACCCGCTGGGTTGACGTCTATTAACCACCATGCCCGACCAACTCCACGCCCTCGCCCTCTTCTACGTCAACCCCCGCAAGGCCGCCTCCGCCGTCCTCGACCACGGCCGCCTCCTCTTCGCCCTCATCGCCGCCCTCGCCGTCACCCTCCTCATCACCACCGCCGCCGCCCCCTCCCAATTCAAAGACTTCGAAACCCTCCTCCAAGCCAGCCAAACACCCAACCCCACCCCCGACGACCTCCTCGCCGCCCAAAACCAAATCTCCCAATACCTCACCCAAAAATACTTCGCCGTCGGCCTCAAAAACCTCCTCTTCCTCGCCATCCTCTTCACACCCATCGCCATCCTCATCCTCGCCGCCTGGGATCACCTCGGCGGTGCCCTCACGGTCCTCTCCCGCGACTACCTCTCCGTCCTCGTCGGCCTCCTCTTCGCCTGGACCGCCGCCCACCTCCCCGTCGCCTTCCTCTGGTTCCTCGCCAATCCCACCCTCGCCGTTCCCCTCCAAACCCTCGGCCTCCTCGCCTTCATAATCTTCGCCGCCCCCGTCCTCTCCACCGTCACCGGAGGCACCCTGAACCACGCCGCCATCGCCAGCCTCGCAGCCCTAATCGCCACAGGTATAGCCCGCCCCTTCCTCACCGGCTCCGGCAACCTCCTCTACATGTTCGCCTCCCCCTGGCTCCTCTTCTTCCTCTGGCAACGTTTCAATGCCGACATCGGCTCCCTCGGCTCCGGCCTCGCCAACCGCCAGAACTTCAAACGCCAGCTCGAACTCGCCACCATCAACCCCCACGACGCCGACGCCCACTATCAGCTCGGCCTCATCTACGTCCAACGCCGCCTCCCCGCCGAAGCCGAACAACGCTTCCGCCGCGCCCTCGAAATCGACAAAAGCGAGCCCGAATATCTCTACCAGCTCGGCCGCCTCCTCCGCCATCAGGAAGGCCGCCACGAAGAAGCCCGTCCCTTCCTCGAACGCGCCGCCGAACTCGATCCCAAAATCGCCTCCCATGAAGTCTGGCGAGAACTCGGCGCCGTAGCCCTCGCCAACGCCAATAACCCCGACGCCCTCCGCTACCTCGCCCACTACGCCGCCGCCCGCCCCTACGATCCCGAAGGCCTCGTCCTCTACGGCCGCGCCCTCCGCGTCGCCGGAAAACACGAAGAAGCCACCGCCGCCTTCCTCCAAGCCATCGAGTCCGTCAAAGGCGCCCCCGCCTTCCGCCGCCCCGAATTGGCCCGCTGGGAAGCCATTTCTCGCCAGGAGCTGAAAGTCAGTCACAAGCCTTAGCAAAAATTAATAATGTGAATAACCCATTCACAATCAACACCGTACAAAGAACTACAAAATCCGCTCGTCGTCGGTTACTACAAACGCACCCCGTAGAATCGAAGCGTATGGCACTGCTTCGCAAAACCAAACGACGCGCCGATTCCGCCCGGAATAACGGCGCCAAGTCCTCCGGCGCGACCACGCCCGAGGGCCTCGACAAAGCCCGCAATGCATCCGTCACCCACGGCCTCTACGCCACCGAAGAGACCCTCAAGGCCACCGTCGACCCGGTTGCCTTCGACGCTCTCCGTGAAAAGTACCGCCGCTGCTGGCAGCCCGAAGACGAATACGCCGACGACCGCGTCGACGACCTCGTTCAGGCCCGCTGGGACCTGAACCGCCTCCAACTCGTTCGCCGCAACGAATTAACATCGCTCTTCCAGCAAACCGGCAACGTCTCCGACGCCGAAGCCTTCGCCTCGGAGCCCAACAGTCTCGTCGCGCGCCTGGAAGCCCGTATCCGTCACATCCAGCGCCTCATCTCCCGTCTCGAACGCGATATCTACGCCTTGGACAAAAAACCGAAGGCATCACAAATCGACGGACCCTCCCAAGAGTCCATGAAAACAAAGGATGTACCCGATTCCCTGGCTTGCCCCCCGAAGCCCGAAGGGCGAAGGGGGGGCACCACGGAAAAATCCGCCCCCGAACAGACAGAATCGCCCGCATTCACCGCCGCGCCGGCACCTTGCGTTCACCCGCGGACGCCCGACACCGCGCCCTCCAGTTGAGGCGCCTCGGCGTAATAAACTCTTTTCGGAACGGTCTCGCGACGGCGAGCGTCTCTAGCTTATTCGGGAGACTAAGTTCCATAGGGTAGAGATCTTAAAACAAAAAAAGGGTATTCTGGTTTGGACTGTATGCGTATTGCCGTCAGCAATCCTGACAATATAGGGGACTTTGTCGTCCGCCAGCCCATGTTGGCCGCGCTCGCCGCGGCTGGCCATGAGCTGCTCCTGATTGTCCGAACTCACGTCGCCCCTTTGGCCGCCTGGGCCGTACCCGGCGCAACCATCGTTCAATGTGTCGCCGACCCGTATCAGCCGCAGTTTCAAATCGATGCCGCGCCCGATGATCGCGTCGTCAAGGCACTTACTGCCTTCGACCCCGATATCTTCGTCGTGGCCTCATTCCAGCACTCGCAGCTGGAAGAACAGTTAGCCCAGCGCCTCCCACGCGCCAAAGCCATTGGCTTCGGTGGCGAACTCTTCCAGAACGATAAGTCGCGCAACATCGCCCATGTTCCCGCCATCAACCTCGCCGTGCAGGTTCAGGTCGGACGCGACTGGCTCGAAGCCCGAAAGAACGAAGTCCTCGCCAGCGCCATCCTCGGTACCTCCGTCACCTTGGCGCCTCCGCGCCTCGCCGCCGAAAAACGCTTCCTCACCGCCGCCGCCGGCCGCCTCCGTCAGGAAGGCTTCAGCAAGCGCAAGTTCTGGATCGTCTGCGCCGGCGAAGGCTCCGCGTACACCAGTCTGAAGAACTGGTCGCTCGGGAAATGGGCCGAAGTCTGCACCACCATGGTCCGCGACCACGGCCTCCATCTCGTCTTCGTCGGTACCCCCGCCGAACATGAGTCCACCGCCGCCATCCGCTCCCAAATGGGCGAGTTCGCCGGCAAGACCATCGACATGACCTCGGTCCCCGATGGCCTCGACATGCTCGTCGGCCTCACCGCCTACTCCGACGGCTACCTCGGCAAAGACACCGGCCCGATGCACATCGCCGCCGCCCTCGGTAAACCCGTCGTCGCCGTCTTCGGCGGTGGCCATTGGCCGCGATTCCTGCCCTCCCCCTCCGTCGGCAAGGTGCTCTCCATGCAGGTCCCCTGCTCGGATTGTAACTGGTTCTGTCCCTACAAAACCTCCTACTGCGTCAAGAACATCCCCGTCGACGCTGTCCAGGACGCCATTCGCGCCGTCCTCACCGGCCAGCAAACGGAATTCGAAGTCGCTCTGCTCGAACCCGAACCCTGGGTCGCCCGTGCCATGGTTCTCGACGCCGCCGAAATCGGCCGCGACGCCTTGCGCACCCTCGAAGCCGAACGCGCCAATTTCCACCAGTGGCACTCCGATCGTGTGCGCGACATCGACGCCCTCCGCGTGGATCTCACCCGCGTCGAAGCGGATAAGAGCGCCCTCGCCCTCGAACGCGACGAACTCTCGCGCGGACTCTCCCAACTCCGCGATACCACCCTTCAGGACGCCGGCGTTCGCCAGGCACTCCAACAAACTCTCGCTACCCGCACCGAAGAACTCGCCCGGATCAACGATCACGCCGCCGTCATCGATTCCGAGCGCATGACCCTCCAGCGCCTCCTCACCCAACGGGAGACTGACCTCGCGGGACTCACCGAACGCGTCACCATTTCCGCGGCCCATGCCGAAATCGCCAACAAACAGTGCGACTCGCTCACCCAAACCCTCGCCCGCCAAACCGCCCAACTGGCCGAAATCCAGCCCCAGCTCATCGCCCGCCAGGCCAACGAGTCCACCCTCCAACGGTTGCTCACCGCCCGGGATGAAGAAGTCGTCCGCCTTTCCGCCCTCGCCTCCTCCTCCTCCGAGCGACTCGACGCCGCCCTCGCCGATCGCTCCGCTCTCCGCGACGCCAACCAGCGCCTCGAACTGGAACGCACCGAACGCGCCGCCGCCCTCGAAGCCGCCCTCGCCGATCGCGCCACTCTCCGCGAAGCCAACCAGCGCCTCGATCAGGAATGTGCCGAACGCGCCGCCGCCCTCGATGCCGCCCTCGCCTCGCTCGATCAGATCGAAAGCCGCTACCAGGGAACCATCGCCGATCTCCGCCACCAGCTCCGCCGCGCCGAAGATCAGCTCCGCTCCGTTCTCACTCTCGTCCCTGACTTGCGCGATGAACTCTCCCGATGCCTCGCCGAAGTCGCCCGCATCCCCGTCATCGAGCAAGACCAGGCCGCCAAACAGTCCCTCGTCGATCAGCTCACCCAATCCCTGGATGCCATCGAAGTCGATCACGCCGATCGCCTCGTACTCATCAACACCCTCTCCGCCAACCTCGCCGAAGTCGAAGCCGACCAGCACGCCAAGCAGGGCGTCATCGAGCGCCTCTCCGCCAACCTCGCCGATGTCGAGGCCGACCAGCATGCCAAGCAGGACGTCATCGAGCGCCTGGCCGCCAACCTCGCCGAAGTCGAAGCCGACCAGCACGCCAAGCAGGACGTCATCGAGCGCTTGGCCTCCAAACTCGCCGAAGTCGAAGCCGACCAGCACGCCAAGCAGGATGTCATCGAGCGCCTCGCCGCCAGCCTCGAAGCCGCCAACGCCGCCATCGATGAACACCTCGCCGATCTCGAATTCGCCAACGCCCTCAGCGAGGAGCAGGATGCCCGTCTTGCATCCGCCAACGCTGCCATCGAAGACCAGCGGCAACGCATTGCCCGGACAGAGTCCGCCCTCGAAGAACAACAGCAGCTCGTCGCCCGGGGCGAAGCCACCATCGGCTCGCTCCGCCTCCGCATCGAGGGCCTCCAGCAGCAAATCGCCGAGATCGAAGCCGACCGCGATGCCCGCCTCCGGCTCATCGAACGGATCTCCGCCGATCTCGCCGCCATCGATGCCGACCGCGCCAATCGCGGCCAGCAGATCGATCTCCTCCACGCCCACATCGAAAATCAGCGGGTCAAAATCATCCAGCTCGAAGCCACGCTGCTCCCGCGCCGCCTCGTCAATCTCGTCAAAAAGAATTAGGACGGCGACGTCGCGGTCAAATCGGGCAGGAACGAAAGTTCGGTGATCGCCGCCGCTAGCGGCCGATCGCCGTTCGACGTATCGTCCCAACGCGTGAACTCCATCTGGACCTTGTTCTCGCCTCGCCGCAGCTCCGCCTGCACGCACAGCATGCGGCCCGCCGCAATCCCGGTCGCCATCAGCGGATAGGTGCCAACCGTGGCACCGTTCACCGTCACCGACACCGTCTGCCCCGGATGCATGTTCCGGTACCGCAGCACCAGCGAATGCGACCCCTGCACCTGCGAGTGGATCTTCACGTCCGACTTCGGTCCATACGCCCACCGGAACCGCGGCAGCCCGTACTCCTCGTACGGCCCCTCTTCCGGTCCTAACGACGAAGCGTCCAGCGTGATCCCTTCCACGCGGTGGATCGGCTTGCACTCCGGCGTCTCCGGCTGTTCGGCCACGAAGCCGATCTTCGGCTGCAGTTGCAGCGAATCCAGCAATCCCAACCGCCGCCACGCCCGGAACAGGTGGTAGTAGGAAGCCTGCGGAGACCATTCGTTCTCCACGTAAATCCGGCCCCACAACGCCATCTGCTTCCGCAATTCCGGCCGAGCGTAGAGATAGTAGATCACCGACGCCAGCGTCTCCTGCTCAAACCCGTCCGCCAGCAGTCCGGTCAGCCCTTCCACCACCGCCTCCGCCATGCCGGAGGCGCGCACGCCGATCGCCGGCGTCCCGCAGGCAATCGCCTCGATGAACACCTGGCCGAACGTCTCCTCCTGGCTCGGGCCCACAAACAAATCCGCCGCCGAGTAGAGATTGGTCAACAGCGTCATGTCCGAGATGTGGCCCATCCGCCGGATGTCCGGCAGCTTGAACGACTCCCCATCCTTCTTCTGCCCCAGGCTCACGACCGTTAAATCCGGAAGGTTTAAACTCTCCAGCGCGTCCAGCGCCAGCTGCGTGTTCTTGCGCTTGTCGTAGAGATCCCCGGTCAACAGCACGATGAACCGGTCCTGCGGCAAGCCCAGGATTTCGCGGCAGGTCTTGCGATCTTTCGGCTGAAAAACGTCCAGCGGGAAGTTCAACCGGAACTGCCCCACCGGGCTGGCCGATCGGCCGCCGCCCGCCGTGTGCATCGTGTTCCGCGCGAAGTCGCTCGTCCACGAGGAGTTGCCCAGCAGCATCAGCTTGTTATCGGCGAACAGCAGCTTCTGCTTCCGCTCCCACGCCTCGGCAATCAATTCCGGGGCCAGCTTCGGATACTGTTCGGCCGTCGGGCAGGAGTCGTCGCAACCGGTCAGATACTTCTCGCACGGCGTCGGGTACGCGCAGCGGCCGGTCAACAGCCAGAAGTCGTGCAGCACCGACATCGTCGGATACTTGTCCGCCAAAATCCCCAACTGCCACGGGTCCGGCCCGGCGGAATGGATGTTGCCGGCGATGATGATGTCGGGCCGTGCCGCGCTCACCGCCTCTTCCACCTCGGCCGCCGTCAAGTGCGTCGGCTCGCCGGTGTAGCCCGGTTCGGCGCGCAGCGACATCGGCAGCACCGTGTGCCCGGCCAGCGTCATCGAATCGGCCATGCGCTGATGCGCGATTCCGGCGCCGTAGCGGAAGCCGTGGTCGTTCAACATCGCGATCCGCAACTGGTGCTTCGGCTCCTTGTGGGCGCGGCTGGCGCGGCGCGGACGCCCTGTGCGCGAGTAGAACTCGTCGACATACTTCGACAGCTCCGCCTTGAACTTCGCCTCGGCGTTGGTCTTCTGCTCCTCGTGAATCCGGAACCACGCCACGGACCGGCCGATCACGTGGATGCGCCCGCCGGCCTCGGCCATGCGGACCCACAGATCGTAGTCCATACTGTAGTAAAGATCCTCGCGGACCTTGCCGCCGGCGCGTTCCCAGATGTCGCGGGAGAACATGACTTCCGGTTGATAGAAGAACTGCCCGGCGTTCCAGCCGCCATCGAGGTCCAGCAGGTCGTCGATCGGCAGCGGCCCCGGCTCGCAGCAGGTCATGTGATGCGCGATGGTCTTGCCGCCGGTGCGCAGCGAGACGATGCCGGCCACCAGATCAGCCCGCGACGTGTGGAAGCCCATGGCCACCGACGCCAGCGCGCCTGGCGCCAGCATGTCGTCGCTGTTCAGCCAGGTCAGAACGTCGCCGGTTGCCAGCGCCATGCCCTTGTTGATGGCGTTGCTCTGGCCTTTATCTTTTTCCGAAATCGCCGCCGCCAGCAGGTGCCGGTAGCGGTCCATGACGGCCACGGTCGAATCCTTCGAGCCGCCGTCCATCACGATGTGCTCGACGCGCGGGTAGCCTTGCCGCGCGACGGAAAGAATCGTCTCCTCGATGTACTGGCCCTGGTTGTAGGAGGGCGTGACGACCGAGATCAGCGGCCAGCGTTCGCCATCGGGAAGGGTGTCGGGCAGCGGCGTGGGCGCGGCGGCGTAGGGCCATTCGCCATAGCCGCCCACGGCGGGTGGTTCGTGTTCGCGGCGCCACCGGCGCGCCGGCTGTGTAGCGGCCTCGCACGCGGTGGTCCCGTCAACGGGGGAGAGTTTGTTGTCGTGAAAATAGAGCGTCGCCAGTTGCGCCCGGCACTTCTGAAAGACAGCTTCCGGAAGATCGGTGCCGGTGCGTGGGAAGCGGCCGGTGGTGCGGAAGACGCGATAGGTGTTCTCGGTCTGGATGCGCTCCAGGAACCCGGCCTCCACCCAATGATCTTCTTCGCGAAACGCGTCCTTGACGGTGAGCGCCGCGCCGGACGGCAGTTCGTTCCAGGCCGCCAGCGCGTCCCCGCCGTTGGCGACGCACGCCGCGGCCGGATGGAGCGGCAGATTTCGAAAGAAATCGCGCAACTGGCCGTGGAAATAGAGAATTCGATTTGCGTACTTTGTCCGCAGCGTGGATTGGTAGGCGGCGCGGAGCACGGCCGGATCGCTGTGCGCGAAAAAAACATGGCACCGCTCACTGGCCGCAATGACGACGGGAAGCGCCGCGCCCGGGGCGAGTTGGGACAGCAATAGCGCGCCATCGGTCGCACCGGCAATAGCGCCGAGTGCATCGGAGAGCGGCAGGCTGCCGGTGGCGGATTCGGTCAAGGCGCGAACCCAATTTCGATCTTTAGGGCCAGGTTTTTCGGACATGCTCACTAAGGCGTAACCGGATGACGGAGCCGGTCAGGACAATTCCAGAAACGATTGTAAATAGAATTAAAGAATAGCAAATCGACTGCGAGTTAGCGCCACAATTCCGGCGGCGTAGGCGGCCAGATCGCCCCAGCCGAACGTGGTTCCCAGCAGCCGGCCTATCACCCGGACCGGCCAGCGGCTATCAGCCACCATTTTGAGGGGAATATTCGTGAGCTGGAAGAGCTCAATTCCAGTTAGGATGGCCATGGCGAGGGCGGCGCGGCGCGCGACAGGCTGGGATGGCAGGAGCAGGTAAATCATCACGGCGTAGAGAGCGTCGCCGAGATATTTGTCGATCAGGATCCAGCCGGTGTGGGTAGCGCGGGAGAGAAGCCCGGCGGCGATGACGAGGGCGATGGCGGACAGGCGTTTGGTCATCGGGAGAGGAGTTCCTTGACCCAGGGTGTTTCGCGGTGGCGGCCGAGGAAGGCGTAGAGCCAGGAGTGGCCGCGGCCCATGACAGTGGCCAGCCGTTCGACGGTGTAGCCGGGGTAGCGGCGGTAGACGGTCTGGACGACGTGGAGGCGGGCCATCTCCAGATTGTGATCCAGATCGCACCAGCGGTCATCGTCGTCGGGGTGCTGGAATGGCATCGCGGCGGACGGAGGGGCGGCGGTCTGGAGGCCTTCGATCCAGGCGCGGACGGAGCCGTCCTGGACGTGTTCGAGGGATTCGCGGGCGGCGGTCATGGCGCGGTCGGCCCAGAGCGATTGGCCGGCGCGCTGTTCGCAGATAGCGAGCAGCGCCCAGGCGCGGGCGCGGTGGGCGCGGTTGGCGGGACGCTGTTCGACTAGTTGGGTGAGCGCGGCGCGGGCGGCGGGCAGGCGGTTGGTGGCCATCCAGAGTTCGGCGCGGAGAACGGCGAACTCGGCGCCGGCTTCTTCGCCGTCGCCGAAGGCGCGTTGGAATCGGTCGAGCGCGGCTTCGCAGCGGGCGGTGTCGCCGGCGCGGAGGAGGCACTCGATGGCGTGGAGGGCGGCTGTGGCCGAGAGCGGGCCGCCATCGACGTGGACGTTGCGGAGGCAGTTGTCGAGCCGGCGGCGGAGGCCTTCGAGCGAGAGCGGGCCGTTGGGGGACTCGATTTGGCGGAGACGGATGGTGGCCAGGAGAGAGAAGGCTTCGGCGACGAAGGCCTGGCGCGGGTTGCGCTCGGCGAACCACTGGGCCAGTTCCAGGAGGCGGTTGGCGTTTTCGGTGAGCGCGGGGCGGCTGGCGGGGGCGAGTTCCTGGACGAGCACGGTGGCGCTGCGGCTGTAGACTTCGAGGCCCAGGCGCCACATCTCCTGGCCGAGCTGGGCGAGGATCTGCTGGGCGCCGAGGAGCCAGCCGCGGGCCTCCAGGTAGCGGCCGCGGGAGAGGGCGATGCCGCCGTGGCCGAAGCCGAGGACGCGGGCGGTGCCGACGCGGTGGTAGATCGTCTCGCGGCGAAGGCGGTCGGGGTCGGTGTTCTGGTATTTGCTTTGCTTGTCCTGGAGGCGGAGTTGGAGCTGGTCGAGGGCGGCGTCGAAATCCCAGGCGGCTTCGTTGAGCAGACCGCGGTTGCGGCGCCAGAGGCCGCGGTAGTAGCGGGTGAGGGCGAGGGTGCCGTGGCAGGGGAAACCGGGCGTGGCCAGGTGGTGATCGACGAAGTCGCACATGCGTTCGATGACGCGGCCGGCTTCGGCGGGCTGGTGGGCGCGGAGCTGGGTTTGGGCGTAGGCCATGGCGCACCAGACGCGCTGACGGAGGAGGCGGCGGGTTGCGTCGGGATCGGCTGCGGCCGCGAGCGCGGCGGGCCAGGTGGGGGCGTCGTCGATCAACTCTTCGACGGTGAGGCGGAGGAGGTGGGCGGCCTCCTGGGCGCGGCCCATGGCGTCGAGATATTCGGCGAGGAGGGCGAGGGCTTTCAGCGTGGCTCGGTCGTCGATATCGGCGCGGCGGCGGCGGTAGGTGGCGAGGCGCTTGGCGAGTTCGGTGGCGGCGTGGTCGAGCTCGGGGCCGAAGGCGAAGGCGCGGAGGCGTGCCTGGAAGGCCGGGAGGAGCTGTTCCACGTTCATGGAATTAGTATTCCAGGTTTTTGGAGACCGTGGCGAGTTTGGATGGGACCGCGTTTACTGGTGGTGGATATGAAAAACAAATCACTTTACGAGGCTCTGGTGAGCTTCCCACTGGCGGAGACGGGCGGCCGGTACACGTTCCTGCATAGGCTGTGCCGGGAGAACCGCTGGACGCGGGCCGAGGGGGAGCGGGCGATTTTCGAGTACAAGCGGTTCCTGTATCTGGCGCGGGTGTCGCCGGATCCGGTGACGCCACCGGAGGCGGTGGACCAGGTGTGGCACCTGCACTTGCTGTACACGCGGTCGTACTGGGAGGAGATGTGCGGCGGGATTCTGGGGCGGCCGCTGCACCACGGTCCGACGAAGGGCGGGGCGGAGGAGGACGAGAAGTTCGGCGACTGGTACGGGCGGACTCGGGCGCTGTACGAGGCGGAGTTTGGGGCGGCGCCGGCGGCGCGGTGGTGGCCGGCGCGGTTCTCGCCGGAGAAGCGGTACCGGTGGACGGATCTGGCGCGGAACTGGGTGATTCCGAAGCCGAGTTTTACGGGGCTGATGCCGGGGGTGTTTCCGCTACTGCTACTGGGGGACAAGAAGCTGCCGGTGCTGGTGGTGGCGGTGATCTTCGTGGTGATCGGGGCGATTGTGGTGGCTGCCCTTCGCGAGGCGACGGACACGGAAAAGCGGAAGAAGGGTGGGGACGGCGGGGACGTGTTTGGCGGGTTTGACGGGGTTGATTCGGGCGGGGATTGCGGGGATTCGGGTGGGGACTGCGGCGGCGGGGATGGGGGTGGCGGGTGTGGGGGAGGGTGCGGGGGTGGTGACTAGGCCGGAACGTAGATCAACCGGAGCACATCCTCGCCAATCGCATCGTGCGACTTCAGGCGGAGCGGGGGGCGGGGGCCGGCGAAATAGGGATGGCCGTGACCGAGCACGACGGGGTGCAGGTAGATTCGATACTCATCGATGAGGCCGAGTTCG
This sequence comes from Bryobacteraceae bacterium, assembly GCA_044358225.1. Lineage (GTDB taxonomy): Bacteria > Acidobacteriota > Terriglobia > Bryobacterales > Bryobacteraceae. The sequence goes on from JBIKOG010000023.1 coordinate 45,264, forward strand.
GTGAGGCTCTTGGCCACGACGGGGCCGGCGACTTCGATCTCCCCTTCGTGTGCCGCCTTCAACTCGCGGATGGCGCGTGCAAGGTCGTTCCCGACGAGGCTGGCGTTGGGGCCGACTGACGTCAGCGATCGGGAGACGACCCATTTGTGCTGTTTCCGCCAGGCCGCCGCGAAGGCGCGGCGATCGGCATCCCATTCGGGGTGATCGTCATCCCAGTAGCGCATGATCTCGTACATGTTTCGGCCGTAGATACTGCCCGTCTGCCTCTGGGCTTCCTGGATGAAGTGGCGGAACAGCGTCGGACTGGGCGCAAACTCCATGTGGTCGACGTAGCCGTCGAGTGACTGGTTCATTCCGAATACGAGCTTCGCCATTCGTCTTTTGTATCTCACTTTTCCGATAGGATGTCGGGATGCGGATATTGCTGGCGGTGGCATTTACTGGCCGGCGCGGTTCTCGCCGGAGAAGCGGTACCGGTGGACGGATCTGGCGCGGAACTGGGTGATTCCGAAGCCGATGTTCGGGCGGCTGATGCCGGGGGTGTTTCCGCTGATGCTACTGGGGGATAAGAAGCTGCCGGTGCAGGTGGTGGTGGTGATCTTCGTGGTGATCGGAGCGGTGGTGGTGGCCGCCCTTCGCGAGGCGGCGGACACGGAAAAGAGGAAGAAGAGGGAGGAGGGAGGCGGGTGTGTGGGAGGGGATTGAGGGGGGCGACCGTTAACAGGATCGCCTGAGTGAAGTCCGCGTGGCAGCAGCAGTCGAACGCTACACGATCAACGACTACGGGATCTCGAAAAGACTCTTTTCTAGGCCCGATTGCCGAATGATGCTTAACAAGGTTCCTCGCCTGACCGGATCATGAAGGGGTACGGGAACTGTGATCGTGGTCCCTTGAATCCGTTTTTGCATGATCCTGTGGCTCCCGCGCTGGCGCGCCAACACAAAATCATGCTGTTCGAGAATCCGGCACACTTCCAAGCCTGAAAGGATTCGAAGTCTACCCAATAGGCACCTCGACCTGAGTTATGAACACCTCGTTGTGAAATCGCCGGGAAACCTCCGAAGGAGACGCCGTTTCAAAAAACAGGGTAAGCGCCTCGACGAGATTAGCGCGCGCCTCTTCAATGGTTGCGCCTTGGCTGGCGATGTCCAACTCCGGACACAGCGCTACGAATCCGTCGTCTTCGCGTTCAATGATCGCGGTCATTTGTCGAGCATCAGCCATGCCTCCAGTTTACGCCCTCGATGCCGGTCGGGCATGAACTTGCCGCACTGAAGGCGTCCGTCTTCCTGTCATCCTGACTGTTCGCCATGTAGGCGTCGAAAACAGAATCGCCGGAGTGAATTCAGCTGAGCCGGCGAAGAAGAACTGCGTGGCAGCGTTGATTGAATGAGGCCCACTATGCGTTTTCGGGGCTAGCCCATTTGACGGCGCCCTCGCCCTCAAGCAGGTCCTCCGTTCGAGCCTCTCGCCTTGCTAGCCTTGTTCTGTGGAAAACATCGACGGACAAAGGTGGCCGGCGTTGGAGGCGGATGATGCCGGCCTGAGGAAGGAGCTTGGGAATCTCCTGACGTCTCGTGTCGCCAGTGGAGATCCCTATAGCAGTGACGGCAGTTTCGCCCGCGGCATCGCGGGGCTGCCCCGAGGGCTGAGAGCCATGGCCGCGACCCACTGGCTGGACATTAGTCTCTGCCTCGATAGCATCACGTGGCACTTCGGAAATTTTGGAGAGCTGGGCTTGGTGGCGGAAACAGAAGCAGGGCTTCGTGAACTCGGGCTGTCCGACCTCGCCTCGTGCTTCGTTGAGGCGAAGGAACTGATGCTCCCACTATTGGCGAAGCGGATAGAACTCGATGGCGACCCTTACGAGATTCTAGAACGAGCGGGGCTAAGAGAACGCGGAGCCGAAATCGACCGGAGGGCTCGGGCACTTGACGCTCTCGAGCTAGACAGGTCGGTGATCTACGAGGCCTGGGTACGGTATGCGCGCCAGAATCCAGAGCACGTCTTCGGCCCGTAAAGTTACCCACAAAGTCGCGCCGTGTTCCGTGAACTGGTAGCGTTCACCCACCTTCGCCCTGCGGTGGGTTGGTGGGGGGCGGGCGCCTATCGCGATAGGATGTCGGGATGCGGATATTGCTGGCGGTGGCGGTGGTGGCGACGGCGGGTGAGTGGCCCATGTTTCGCGGGGTCAATGGGTCTGGGGTGGCCGATGTCGCTAAGGCTCCGGTGGCGTTTGGGCCTTCGATGAATGTTGTTTGGAAGACGGCGTTGCCGTTTGGACATTCTTCGCCGGTCATTACGGGCGACCTGATTTTTTTGACGGGGGCCGAGGGTGGGGAGCGCGTTGATGCCGGGCGCGGGGACAAGGTTCGGGATGAGGGCGGGAAGCTGTTCACCCTTTGTCTGGACAGGAAGACGGGGAAGATTCTTTGGCGGCGTGAGGCGCCGCGGCCGCGGATTGAACGGTATCAGAAAGTGAATTCGCCGGCTTCGCCTTCGGCTGCTACGGATGGGAAGAATGTCTTTATCTTCTTTGCGGATTATGGTTTGTTGTCGTATACGAAAGACGGGGCGGAGCGGTGGCGGGCGCCGTTGGGGCCGTTCAATAACGTCAATGGGCATGGGTCTTCGCCGGTTGTCTATAAAGACCTGGTGATTCTGGTTTGCGATCAGGATGCGGGGTCGTTTCTGGTGGCGTTGGATAAGAACACGGGGAAGGAGCGGTGGCGGGTGGACCGGTCGGAGGTGACGCGGAGCTATGTGACTCCGGTGGTGTTCACGCCGAAGTCGGGGCCGGATGAGTTGATTGTGCCGGGCGCCTATCAGGTGACTGGGTACAACGCGGCGACGGGCGAGAAGCTGTGGTGGGTGCGCGGGTTTTCGTGGCAGCCGAAGTCGGTACCGGTGCTCGCGGATGGCGTCATCTATGTCCACGGCTGGGAGGGCGGGGGAGAGGCGGAGGCGCCGACGGAGACGCCCAGTTGGCCGGAGGCGTTGGGGCTTTATGACGCGAATAAAGATGGGCGGATTGTGCAGGACGAAATCGACCCGAAGATGCAGAAGAGTTTCTATCTGCTGGACCTGGATGGGAAGGGATATCTGGCGCCGCGGGATTGGGAGTTCTATCGGGCGCGGCGGGCGGCGCGGAATACGCTGCTGGCGATTCGGCATGGCGGGCGCGGGGATCTGACGGGCACGGCGGTGGTGTGGCGGATGCAGAAGTTTTTGCCGAATGTGCCGTCGCCACTGGTGCATGACGGGGTGGTTTATTTGGTGAAGGATGGGGGGATCTTTTCTTCCGTGGATGCGAAGACCGGGGCGATTTTAAAGCAGGGGCGGTTGGCGGGGGCGTTGGACACGTATTATTCGTCGCCGGTGATGGCGGCGGGGAAGATGTACCTGTTCAGCCAGAGCGGGGTGGGAACGGTATTGAAAGCCGGGGCGCAGTGGGAGCCGCTGGCGGTGAACGATATGGACGAGCCGGTGTTTGCGACGCCGGCGTTTGTGGATGACCGGATGTATGTGCGGACGCGTGGGGCGTTGTATTGTTTTCGAGCGGAGTAGATTATGCGGACCTTTCTCCTTCTTCTGATTCCGGCGTGTTTTGGCGGCACGGCGTTGCGCGATTTGCCGTTGCATTTTGAAGCCGATGGGCCCGGCGCGTTTACTGCTTCCGGGTTGCGGCTGACGCCGGGGCGGGCGGAGTTTCACGCCGGTGGCGGGACAGTGGCGATGTCCATTGTGGGCGCGCGTGGGGACGCGGCGCTGCAGGGCGTGGAGGCGCTGCCCGGGAAGAGTAATTACCTGATTGGGAATGACCCGCGGCAGTGGCGGACGGGCGTCGCGCATTACCGGCGGGTGCGGGCGCGGGGCGTGTATGCGGGCATTGATGTGGATTATTACGTGCAGGGGCGGCAGGTGGAGTTTGATTTTCTGGTGGCGGCTGGGTCGGACCCTGGGCGGATCCGGTTGCGGTTCGCGGGGGCTCGACCGCGGGTGGATGCGGCGGGCGATCTGGTGCTGGGCGAGGTGCGCTTGCAGAAGCCGGTGCTGTACCAGATGGCGGGGGCGAAGCGGGTTCCGGTGGAGGGCGCTTACAGGGTGCATGGGGATGGGACGGTGGGGTTTTCGGTGGGACGGTTTGACCGGGGGCGGGGGCTGGTGATTGATCCGGTGTTGGCGTATTCGACGCTGTTTGCCGCATCGAGCGCGACGGTGTTGGGCGTGGCCGTGGACGCGGCGGGGAACACGTATGTGACGGGCGAGACGGGGAGCGTGTTTCGCACGGTGGGCGGGTTGCAACCAACGCTGAACGGCGGGCGGGCGGCGTTTGTGGCGAAGCTGAACGCGACGGGTACGGAGTTGGTGTACGCCACGTTTCTGACGGGAACGCAGACGGAGAGCGGCGGGGCTGTTGGCACGCTGGGCGTTCGCATCGCGGTGGACCGCGGGGGGAGCGCGTACGTGGTGGGGACGACGAACAACACCAATTTTCCGGTGACGGCGGGGACGGTGCAGCCGATCAACCGGGGCGGGGTGGACCTGTTTGTTTCCAAGCTGAACCCGGCGGGCACGGCGCTCCAGTATTCGAGCTACCTGGGCGGGGCGCAGGACGAGGATGCGACCATTGGCATTCCGGACATTGCGGTGGACGCAGCGGGGAGCGCGTATGTGACCGGCGGGACGGCGTCGCGCAATTTTCCGGTGACGAGCGGGGCGTGGCAGACGGCGTATGGCGGGGGGCTGATGGATGGGTTTGTGGCGAAGTTTGATGTGCTGGGTTCGGCGCTGGTGTTTTCGACCTTCGTGGGGGCGGCGGGGACGGACGCCGGGATGGCAGTTGCGGTGGATGGCACGGGCGCGGTGTATGTGGCCGGGCAGACCGATTCGACGGGGTTTCCGCGAAGCGCGGGGGCGGGGCAGGGCGCGTATGGCGGTGGGGGGAGTGATGCGTTTGTGGTGAAGTTGAACGCGGCGGGTAATGGAATGGCGTACGCGACGCTGGCTGGGGGTAGTGGCTTGGAAGCCGCGTTTGGGTTGGCTGTGGATGCGGGAGGGAACGCGTATCTAGCCGGGTTCACCGATTCGCCGAACTACCCGGTGACGGCGCAGGCGGCGCGGCGGACGGGGGCGCGGACGGAGGCGTTTGTAACGAAGGTGAGTCCGGTGGGGTCGTTTGCGTATTCGACGTTGGTGGGCGGGAGTGGTGAGGAATCGGCGAACGCTGTTGTCGTGGACGGACAGGGGAATGCGTATGTGGGGGGCTCGACAAATTCGACGGATTTTCCGGTGACAGGGGACGGGTTTCAAACGGGGCTGGGATTGCGACGGCGGGGGGCGGGGGCGACGGCGTCGGCCGGGTTTGTGGCGCGGGTGAACGGGGACGGGTCGGCGATCACGTATGGGACGTATTTCGGCGGGAGCGCGGATAACGAGCTCACCGATATTGCGCTGGATGGGGCAGGGAATTTGTTTATCGGCGGGGCGTCGAGGTCGCTGGATTTTCCGCGTACGCAGGGGACGATGGAGCCGGCGGACCGAACGGAGTTCGTGGCGCCGTTTGTGGCGCGGCTGGATTTTGGGGCGCGGGGATCGATGACTTTGGGGTCTGTGATTGGGGCGGCGAGTTATCAGACTTCGTCGACGGGGGTGGTTGCGCCGGGGCAGGTGGTGGTGTTGTTTGGCAACGAGATTGGGCCAGCGGCATTGACGACGTTGCGGCTGACGGCGGATGGGCGGGTGGACACGTTGCTGGCTGTGGTGCGGGTGTTGTTTGACGGGGTGCCGGCGCCGTTGCTGTACGTTTCGGCGAAGCAGTTGAGCGCGGTGGTCCCCTACGGGGTTGCGCCGAACGGGCGGACGGTGGTGCAGGTGGATTACCAGGGGCTGCGATCGAACCCATTGGTTTTGTGGGTGGCGCCGGCGGTGGTGGGGGTGTTCACGCAGAACTCGTCGGGGCGGGGCGCGGGGGCGGTGTTGAACCAGGACGGGACGTTGAACACGCCGGAGAATCCGGCGGAGAAGGGGTCGATTGTGGTGCTGTATGGGACGGGCGAGGGGCGGACGACGCCGGAGGGGGTGGACGGGAAAGTGACGGGGGAGCCGTTGCCGGGGCCACAGTTGCGGATTCTGGCGCAGGTAGATGGCCGGGTGGCGGAGGTGCTTTATGCGGGCGGGGCGCCGGGGTTGGTGGCGGGGGTGTTGCAGATGAATGTGCGGATTCCGTTGACGGCGCGATCGGGCGCGGCGGTGCCGTTGCGGATTGGCGGGATGGACGGGCCGTTCGGCGTGGAGCCGAGTGAGGCTGTTACGATTGCGATTAAGTAGGCCACGTTACACTGGTTGACAGTGCGTGTTTTTCCTTTTCTTCTTTTGATGGGCGCGGTTCTGTTTGGGCAGACGGGCGCCAATCCGCAGTGGGACGCGATTATGGAGGCCGGGCATTGGAAGCGGCTGCGGCAGATGACCGAGGAAAAGCTGAAGGCCAATCCGAACGACGCGGCGGCGCGGTTGTGGATGTCGAAGATCAAGTCGAGCTTCGGGGACCATTACGGGGCGCTGTTGGAGGCGGAGCGGGCGGTGGCGCTGGATTCGGGGAACCCGGGGGCGCAGGCGCAGTTGGCGGAGGCGTCGGCGTTTTTGGCGGACCGGACGGGGCCGATTGCGGCGCTGGGCCATGTGCGGCGGATGAAGAAGGCGTTGGACGCGGCGTTGGCGATTAACCCGAACAGTTTGGACGCGCTGCTGGTGCAGATGATGTTCAGTTGGAAGGCGCCGGGGATTGCGGGGGGCGATAAGAAGAAGGCTGTGAAAGTGGCCGATCAGATTGTGGCGACGTTGCCGGTGTGGGGGAATCTGGCGCATGCGCGGTTGCTGCAGGATTCGGGGGACGACGCGGCGATTGAGCGGTGGCTGTTGGGGGCGGTGAAGGCGGATCCGAAGTTTTACCGGGCGCGGATTTCGCTGGCGCGGTTTTACTGCTGCACGGCGAAGGTGAAGAAGTTGGATCGTGCCGAGGCTGCGGCGTTGGAGGCCATTCGGCTGGATCCGGGGGCGGCGGCGGGGTATGAGACTTTAGCGTATGTTTACGCGGCGGGGCAGAAGTTTGGTGATTTGGAAGCGTTGTTGGCACGGGCTGCTAAAGCTGTGCCGGATGATTTTGCGCCGTACTATTTTGCGGCGAATGGGTTGGTGGACGTGGGGCGGGATTTCCGGCGGGCGGAGCAGTATTTGAACCATTACCTTTCGGGGAATCCGGAGGGGCGGCAGCCGACGCATGCGCAGACGCGGCTGTTGTTGGCGTCGTTGTATACGAAAGAGGGGCGGAAGGCGGACGCGGTGCGGGAGTTGACGATTGCGATTCGCCTGCAGCCGGATTTTGAGGCGGCGAAGGCGGAGTTGAAGCGGATTAAGGCGGGGTAGGGTGTGGTTGGTGCCGGCCGAACGATTGTGGCTTTGGGGATCCACCTTCGCCCTACGGGCTTCGGCGGACAAGCACGAGAGGCTGCCGCTAAGTCTTGGTGGCGCGGAGGATGCTGGCGAGTGCGGCGTCGACGTCGGCTTCGGTGGTGGCCCAGGAGGAGACGCTGATGCGCATGGCGACGTGGCCCTGCCATTGGGTTTCGCCGCACCAGCAGACGCCTTCGGCTTGGATGCGGCGCATTACCGTCAGGGTTTGTTCCGGGGTGCCGAAGCTGACGAGGACTTGATTGAGGACCACATCGTTCAACACGGTGTGGCCGGCGGCGCGGAGGGCGTCGGCGAAGCGGCGGGCGTGGCTGCAGGTGCGTTCGATGAGCGCGGCCATGCCGGTGCGGCCCTGGGCGCGGATGGCGGCCCAGAGTTCGACACCGCGGGCGCGGCGGGACATCTCCGGCGTGTAGTGGCAGGGGTCTCGGTGGGCGCCGGGGGGCAGATAGGCCGCGTTCATGGTCATGGCGGCGCGGAGGGCTTCGGCGTCGCGGACGAAGGCGAGGCCGCAGTCGTAGCCGACGTTGGGCCATTTGTGGCCGTCGGTGGCCCAGGAGTCGGCTTGTTCGAAGCCGTTGGTGAGATGGCGGTAGTGGGGGGACATGGCGGCGAAGAGGCCGAAGGCGCCGTCGACGTGGACCCAGGCGCCGGCCTGGTGGGCGATTGCGCAGATTTCGTTTGCGGGGTCGAAGGCTCCGGTGTTGACGTTGCCAGCTTGGATGCAGGCGATGGTGTTTTCGTTGAGGGGCGGGAGGGCGTCGGCGCGCATGCGGCCCTGGCCGTCGACGGGCACGCGGAGGACACGGCGGCGGCCGAGGCCGAGCATTCCTAAGGCCTTTAGGAGAGAGACATGGACTTCTCCGCCCACGACGACGGTGATGGGTGGGGCGCCGAAGAGGCCGTCGTTTTCGACGTCCCAGTTTTGCTTCTTGAGCAGGGCGTGGCGGGCGGCGGCGAGGCCGGTGAAGTTGGCCATGGTGGCGCCGGTGACGATGGCGCCGGCGGATTGTTCCGGGAGGTTGAGAAGATCGCGGAGCCAGGTGAGGGCGGTTTCTTCGAAGATGGCGGCGGCGGGGGACATGACGCGGAGGGCGGCGTTTTGATCCCAGGCGCTGACCATCCAACTGGCGGCGAGGGCGGCCGGGGTTGTGCCGCCGGTGACGAAGCCGAAGAAGCGGCCACCCTGGGTGGCGACGGTGGCGGGGGAGCCGTGTTGGTCGATTTCTTCGAGGACGGTTTCGGGGGGCGTTGGGTTTTCGGGGATTTCGGTTTTTATGGCTGCTTCGAGAGCGGCGATGGACTCGGGAGTGGGGGAGACGCGGCGGTTGTGGATGGTGTTGAGGTAGTTGTTGGCGCGGCGGGCGGCGTCTTGGAGGAGGTCCATCTGTTTAGTGTAGTGGGGAGGGGTTTTTATAGGGACAGGAGGGCCTGGACCGTGTTCCAGTTGCGGCCGGTGCCGGTGACTTTCAACGTGCGCTCGATCTTGGCCATGGGGAGTTTGGAGACGCCCTGGCCGTTGGGGAAATAGATGATCATTTCACGGTTTTGGAAGGTGATCTGTTCGGGGGTGATTTGCATGGCTTCGACGGCGGCTATTGCCTCCGGGGATGGGGTTGCGGTTAGGAAAACGACCACCACTTTCTTCGGGTCTTCGGTTGGGTGGGGGTTCGAGGCGGTTAGCTGTTCGATGTCTTCGCGGGTGCGGATGACGGCGAAGGTTTTTACGTTGAATTGTTTGGTGATGGCTTCGGCGAGGCGGGTGGCTTCGTCGGTGCGGTTGGAATCGAAGACGATGTTGCCGCTTTGGATGTAGGTGCGGACGTTCTTCATGCCGAGGGATTCGCAGAGCTCGCGGAGGGGCGCCATTTTAACTGTCGTGCTGGCGCCGAGGTTGATGCCGCGGAGGAGGGCGATTTGGGTGGGCACCATTTCAGGATAGTTTTTTTGAAAGGATCGGGCTGGTGGTGAGATTTCCAGGCTGAAGGAGATCGAACACTATGCGCATTGGATTTTTGGCGGCCTTCGTGGCGGCTACGTTGATGGGCGGGCCGGTGGAGCGGGGGCTGCAATGGCTGGCCTCGACACAGGGGCCCGATGGGGGGTGGGGACAGGACGGGGGCGCGACGTCGCACGTGCGGCAGGGGGAGCGGTTGGAGACGAATTCGAACGACGTCGCCAATACGGCGGCGGCGCTGTTGGCGTTGACGCACGGGGGCGTGAAGGGACCTCAAATCTGGCGGGGCGTGGCGTTTTTGTTGACTGCGATTGAGCGGGCGCCGGAGGCTGGGTTGGCGATTACGGATCGACAGGGGTCGCAGATTCAGCGGAAGCTGGGGCCTTACATCGATACGTTTTTGACGTCGATGTTGCTGTCGGAACTGGACGGGCAGATGGAGACTTCGCAACAGAACCGGCGGCTGCGGGCGGGGCTGGAGAAGTGTGTGCGGAAGATTGAGGCGGCGCAGATGAAGGACGGGAGTTGGAATCACGAGGGCGGGTGGGCGCCGATATTGGGGACGTCGATGGCGTCGCGGAGTTTGTATCAGGCGCGGGACAAGGGCGTGGCTGTGAAGGAGGGCGCGATGAAGCGGGTGGATGATTACACGCAGAATAATGCGCGGCAGATTGTGGCGAATGCGGCGGCTCCTTCAAAGGCGGGCGCGCGGCCGGCGGCGGTGAGCGGGGCCGGGGCTGGGGTGGCGCTTTATGATCGGGCGCAGACGTTGGAACAGTTGAGCCGGACGGAGGGGGACCGGCGGACGAACGCGAAGGCGATTGCGACGATCGCCAATGAAATGGCGCGTCCGGAGATGATTAACGGGTTTGGATCGATGGGCGGGGAGGAGTACTTTTCGTATCTGAATATCTCCGATAGTTTGCGGCGCGTGGGCGGGCCGGCGTGGGAGAAGTGGAACCGGGAGATTACGGCGAAGCTGGTGCAGCTGCAGAACGCCGATGGGACGTGGGCGGGGCACCACTGCATAACGGGGCGGGTGGCGGTGACGAGCGCGGCGGTGTTGACGCTGACGGCGGACCGGGGGCGGCGATGATGCGGCGGCGGGCGTTTTTGGGTTCGTTGGTTCTGCCCTCTGGCGCTATGCGCCGGGGGGTGGAATATCTGCGGCGGAAGCAGAGCGCGGATGGGGGGTGGCGGAGCGAGACGTATGGGTTGTTGCGGGGTGGGCAATCGTTGACGGGGCTGGTGGTGAATGCGTTGTTGGACGCGGGGGCGCCGGTGGGGGAACGGGTGTTTTCGTTCTTGGCTGGGTCGGTGGGTTCTTATGGGGACGATTATCCTTGCTATGCGGCGGCGCTTTATTTGCGGGCTTTGGCGCGGACAGGGCGGGGCGGGACGGGGGAGTTGGTGGAGTGGTTGATTGGGCAGCAGATGGGGCCGGGGAATGGATGGCGGCCGGAGGATTTGGCGTATGGGGCGTGGGGGATTGGCGGGGAGCGGCGAGTGGCGCCGGATTCGGGGCATATCGATATTTCGATGACGCGGCATGTGTTGGAGGCGTTGGCGGCGGCGGGTGTTCCGCGGGATGCGGCGGTGATGCGGGCGGCTCGGGTATTCGTTCGGCGGTGCCAGAATTCGGATGGCGGGTTTTATTTTTCGACGGTGGAGACGGGGGCGAATAAGGCGGGCGGGTTTGCGAGTTATGGGACGACGACGGCGGATGGGTTGTTGTGCCAGTCGTTTATTGGGGAGCCATTCGGGGCGGCGTTGGGGTGGTTGCGGGCGCATGATGATTTGGGGTTGCCCGGTGGGTTTATTGGGGAGGCGAGGCGGCGGTATGCGGAGGGGTTGCGGTATTACTATGCGGATGCGGTTACGCGGGCGTTTCGGGTTGCTGGGGCTGTTCGGCGGGTGGGGTGGCGGGAGGAGTTGGAGCGGGCGCAATTGGCCGATGGGAGTTGGCGGAATGCGGAGATGTTGGTGAAGGAGGATGATCCGTTGATTGCTACGGCGTTTGCGGTGGCGGCTTTGGGGTAGGGCGCGGTTGCGGGCGAGTCTGGCGTTTTGGTTACACACGGCCTACGCCCGCTCGTGCGGGCTGCGGCACGTATGTCCCCGGAGGAGTGTGCTGCTGCGGTGGCGGTGCTAGCGGGAGGCGAGGGCGGGCCAGCGGATGAGGAAAAAGTGGTGGCCGCAGAGCTCGCAACGGTAGGGTTGGAAGAGCCAGTAGATGGCGCTTTCAATCGCGTTGCGGACGCCGACGCTGCGGAATTCGATGCTCTTGCAATGGGGACAGGCACGGGTGAGAGCCATCTCTACCTGCCCGCCGCGCCGGGGGAAACGGGTCTTCGATAGCCACTCTTCATTCCGTTTGTACTCCTGCCTAAGCATAGTCTCTATTGGCGGGAACGGTACGTGTTTCTTTTGCTAGAGCCAGGAGTGGCCGTCCCACCCTTTGATTTGTTCGATGAAGTTGACGACGCCTTGGGCGTAGAGCGTGAAGAGCGCTTCGCCCTTTTCCGGCGTCGCGAATTGGGGCTGGCCGATGTGGCCGGTGGGCGTGCGCTCCTTCGTGATCCAGCCTCGATACGCCGGCTCGAAGCCGTAGTGGACGGGGACGGTTTGGAGTTGCGTGGGGTCCCCGATGACAAGCTGCGGAGCGAGGGCCATGATCATTGATGTCTCCCATTCGCAGGCGTGGCCCATGTCGCTTTGCACGTAGCCTTCGGGCTTCGCCATGTCCCAGTAGGCGGCCGAGAGGAGGAGAAGATCCGTGCGGTCGCGGTACTTTTGGCGGAGTTCGAAGACGGCCTGTTTGGCGGGGGTGATGTTGCCGCCGTGTCCGTTCAGGAAGAAGAGGCGGGTGAAGCCGTGGACGAGAAAGTTTTCGGCGAGGTTGCGGAGAAGGTCGAGATAGAGGCGGGGGGAGGCGGAGAGGGTGCCGGGGTAATCGATGTGGTGATCGGAGTTGCCGAGCCACTGGAGCGGGGCGTAGAGGGCTTGCTGGGGGGCGGCCGATTCGGCACGGCGGATGACTTCGCCGAGGAGGAGACTGTCGGTGTAGACGGGGAGGTGGTGGCCGTGTTGTTCGACGGCGGCGATGGGGATGATGATGGGGGTTGCACGGGGGAGGGCGTCGATCGCGGGCCAGGTGAGATGGGCGAGGTACATGGGGCTTATTGTATCGGGGCCGCGGGCTGGTGGCCGCGGCCCCGATTGGTTTCGTTGTTACGGGAGGGCACAGACCATTTCGAGGTTGGCTTCGAAGGCTTCGAGGTGGCTGAAGGAGGCCTGCATCAGGTTGGTGAAGACACGCTTGATGTCGAGCTTCGTGGTCTGGTTGGCGGTTGTGAGATCGGCGATGTCCTGGGTTTCGATGATGATGCCGACTTCGATGGCGTCCTTAAGCGAGATGGCGCCTTTGGCGGTCATGTCGGCGTAGAGGGTGGCCAGTTGCGGGTCGGCGAAGACGCCGGGGGTATCGGTGGCGGCGGGGTCGGGGATGTTGTAGCGGGTGAGGAGCGTGCCGATGGAGGCGAAGTGCTGCTGTTCGCTAGCCCGGATTTCTCACAAACCAGCAATCAGTGGTAGGAACTGCCGGTAGATCGAGTCAGCCGACACTGAATTTCCGTTTTTCGAAAAAACGACTCTCGATTTGGCGAAGGCGCTCCT
>JBIKOG010000186.1:0-15228 GCA_044358225.1 Bryobacteraceae bacterium
TCGCTGCGAACATTGTCTACTCCCATTATGTGATGTACAAAACAAAAAATGGATGCTATTCTGCCCGTAGATCGTTAACCCCATTGGGAAAATGATTCCCTCCTTCCGCTCCCGCGCTCCCTTCACCAACCAAAAACTCCCGTCAGGCGGAGACGTCTGTTCGGGCCCCCTAAAACAAAATGTGGAAGAATTGTTTAGGGTGAGAGGATACCCGTCTATGAAATTGATGCGCAGTTTTCTCCTGAGCGGCCTTGCCGCCGCAGTGATGGTCGCGGCGCCTGCGCTGCGGCTTTCGGATACGACGATCGGCCCGGTTTCGATCGCGGCCGGGCAGAACGGCCCGACCCGGTCGGTCGAGATGACGAACGCCGGCGACGGCAGTTTGAACGTGACGCTGCGTTCGTCGGCAACATGGGCGACGGCGACGCTGGGAACAGCGCGGCCCTGTTCGGCGTTGGGCGGGAACAACTGTACACCGATCAACGTGGCGCTGAACACGTCGGCATTGACGGCGGGCACCTACACTTCGGCGATCACGGTGAGCGACCCGAACGCGGTGGATGCGCCGCAGACGATCACGGTAGTGGTGGCGATTGGCGGGACAATTCCCGACTCGGTGAACCTGTATGTGACGCCGGACGCCGGTTCTCGCGACAGTGTAAAGATCACGGGGAATGGATTGCTGGACGGCACACCGACGACGGCGACGGGCGGCAGCTGGCTGTCGCTGGCGTTTGAGGGCCAAGGGAGCTTTGCCTTCGTTCTGCCGTATGCCATTGTGGGCCGGAACCCGGGCGGATTGGCGGAAGGCACCTACAACGGGACACTGCGCATCACGAGCGCGACGCAGCCGGTGAACAATAAGACCGTTACGGCGACGTTGCGTGTGACGACGCAGCCGATTGCATCGCTGAACGCGACGTCTGTTTCGCTACGGGCCGCGGCGGGCGCTCCGGTGCAGATCGCGAACCTGATCGGCACCAATCGCGGGCGGGGCACGTTGACCTTTACCGCGCCGACGGTGACGATGACGAGCGGCACGGGCTGGCTGACGGCCGACCTGGTGCCGAACACGAACATTGTGCAGGCGAAGGCGACGGTGGGCAGTTTGAGCCCCGGGACATACACGGGATCGATCACGCTGAACAGCAACGCGGTGAACGGACCACAGGTGGTGCCGGTGACCTTTGAGGTTGTTGCGAAGGGAAACCCGGTGGCGACGGCGGGCGGCGTTGTGAACAACGCGACCTTTGCCGGCGGCGACCCGCTGGGACGAGGGACGATTGCGGCCGTGTTCGGTGAACAGTTCATTTATAGCGACCCGGTGGCGGCCAGTTCCCTGCCCCTGGGCACGACGCTGGGCGGCGTGCGCGTGTTGGTGAATGGCGCGCCGGCTCCGGTGTACTTTGTTTCGTACGGCCAGATCAACTTCCAGATCCCTTACGAAGCGACTGTTGGCACGGCGACGATTGTGGTTGAGGCCAACGGGCTTCGTTCGAATGGCGTGACGGTTCCGATCGCCAACCGGGCGCCGCGCATGCTGCGGCTGGGCATCGGCGAGTACGGTATTTTTGTTAACCAGGACGGAACGTTCCCGTTGCCGCGGACTTCGGTTCTTGGCGCGGCGGGCCGGCCGGCGCGAGTAGGCGATACGTTGGTGATGTATGCGATCGGACTGGGGCCGACGTCGCCGACGGTGGCCAATGGCACGGCGGCGCCTTCGAATCCGCTGGCGGTGATTGCGCCGATGCCGGTGCTGCAGTTCGGCAGAACGTCGATTTCCGAGAGCGATTCGACGGCACCGTTGTTTGTCGGGCTGACGCCTGGGTTTGTGGGCTTGTATCAGATCAACGTCACGATTCCGGCGACGGTTGAGAAAGGCCCGAATGTCCCGGTGTTCCTGAACATGGGTAACAACGTATTCAGCAATACGGTAGAGTTGGCGATTGAGTAAATTGCTTGGCTACCGAACGGCTGTACTATAACGACTGCTATCTGGCAGAGTTCGATGCGAAGACCGTCTCCCTTTCGGGAGACGGTCTTCGTGTTGTGCTGGACCGGTCGGCATTTTATCCGACGTCGGGCGGGCAGCTTTTTGACCTGGGGACGCTGGGTGGGGCGCGGGTTGTTGAAGTCGTTGACGACGGGGACGCGGTGACGCATGTACTGGAGACGCCGATAGCGGCGGGTCCGGTGAAGGGTGTCATTGATTGGGGGCGGCGGTTTCCGTTCATGCAGCAGCACACGGGGCAGCATCTGCTGTCGGCGGTGTTTCATTCGCTGTTTGGGTTTGAGACGGCGAGCGTGCATTTGGGGGAAGAGGGCGGGACGGTGGAATTGGCTACGGGCACGATCTCCGAAGCGCAGATGCGCGAGGCGGAGGCGCGGGCGAACCAGGTGATCGTGGAGAACCGGGACGTTGTTGTGACGTTTGAAGAGAACCCGGAGGGTTTGCGGAAAGCGTCGGAGCGGACGGGACGGCTGCGGATTGTGAGCATTGCGGAGTTGGACAAGAGCGCGTGCGGCGGGACGCACGTGCGGAAGACGGGCGAGATTGGTTCGTTGCTGCTTCGGAAGGCGGAGAAGATCCGCGGGAACACGCGCGTGGAGTTTGTTTGCGGGGCGATGGCGGTGCGGCGGGCGCGACAGGATTATGAGTTATTGACGGCGGCGGGACGGGCGTTTTCCCGGCCGTTGGAAGAGGTGCCGGCGGCGGTGGGTGCGTTGCAAGAGGCGGCGAAGGATTCGGCGAAGCAGGTGAAGGCGCTGGCGTTGGAGCTGGCTGGATACAAGGGCCGGGCGTTGTTTGCGGCGGCGGCGGGCGGGCGGCATTGGGAGAAGTTGGACGCGGTGGATGAATCGACACGGGCGCTGGCGCAGGCGTTTGTGGGGTGCGGGACGGGCGTGTTTTTGGCGACGGGCGGCGGGGCGGCGTTGGTGGCTTCGTCGGACCCGGCGGTGCATTGTGGGAATTTGTTGAAGCAGTTTGGGCGCGGGGGCGGGACGGCGGCATTGGCGCAGGGGAGTATTGGCGAAGTGGGTCCGTTGGCGGAGGCGCTGGGGTTCTAGAATAGGGGTGGGTTCTCCATGCGACTCTCACTACTGTTCGCCTTGTGCGCGACCGTTCATGCGGCGCCGACGTATACGAAAGACGTAGCACCGATCCTGTACCAGCGCTGCGTGGAATGCCACCGGGAGGGGGAGGCGGCGCCGATGGCGCTGACTTCGTACAAGGAAGTGCGGCCGTTTGCGAAGGCCATTCGCGAGGCGGTGCTTGCGAACCGGATGCCGGTGTGGCTGGCCGATCCAGCGCATGGGAAGTTCCGGAATGACCGTCGACTGACAGCTGTGGAGAAAGAGACGATTTCGCAGTGGGTGGCGGCGGGGGCTCCGGAAGGGTTGGGACGGGATCTGCCGCCGATGCCTAGTTTTGTTTCGGGCTGGAATATCGGCAAGCCGGACCGGGTGATCGATTTGGGGCGCGAGTTTGAAGTGCCGGCATCGGGAACGGTGCCGTATAAGTACTTCGAGGTGGAGTCGGGAGTCAAGGAAGACGTTTGGGTGCAGGCGGCGGAGATCCGGCCGGACCAGCGCTCTGTGGTTCATCACGTGATTGTGTTCATGCTGGGCGCGGACGGGAAGCCGGTGGACACGGCGGGTGGGGATTTGCTGGTGGGCTGGGCGCCGGGGGATCCGCCAATGCAACTGCCGGAGGGGACGGCGATGCGGATTCGCGCGGGGACTAAGTTCCGGATTCAGATACACTATACGCCGAATGGGAAAGTGACTCGCGATAAGACGTATTTTGGTTTGAAGTTTGCGACCAAGCCGCCGGTGCGCGAGGCGATTACGGGGCGGGCGATCAATGCGCGGCTCGCCATTCCTCCGATGGCGGCGGACCACGTGGAGAAGGCGGCGTGGACGTTCAAGCGGCCGGTGGAGATTGTGGGCTACATGCCGCATATGCATGTGCGCGGGAAGGCGTTTCAGTATTCGATTGCGTATCCGGACGGGCGTCGGGAAGTGCTGTTGGACGTGCCTCGGTACGACTTTGCGTGGCAGCTTTCCTACGAACCGGAGACGCCGCTGCGGGTGCCGGCCGGTGCGCGGATGGAGTGCGTGGCGCGGTATGACAATTCGCCGAACAACAAGAACAATCCGGACCCATCGAAGGAAGTGCGGTGGGGCGACCAGACGTGGGAAGAGATGATGATTGGCTGGTTCACTTACACAGTGCCGGTGGGGGGAGAGTAAGTTATGTGGATTCGGAAAGTAACCCGGGACCGGGCCAAGGGCGTGGATTCGCCGATGCCGACGCAGGTGGTTTCGAACGAGGAGTTCACGCCAAGGCGGCAGAATGAGGCGCAGAAGAAGGTCGAGTATCTGATCGGCGAGATGGCGACGGAGCGGTCGGCGAAGTTGGGGATCGACCGGAAGTCGTTTTTGCGTTCGACGATGGGGATGGCGACGTGCTTCCTGGCGGCGAACAAGGTGTATGGCGATGTGTTTGAAGTAGAGGAAGAGGAGAGCTGGGAGCAGGCTCCGGCGGCGGGCGGGCGGCCTGTGTCGCAGGACTACTTCATCATGGACGTGCAGGCGCATTTTACCGATGGGTATGCGCTGGGGTTCCGGAATAACGAGATTATTCGCGGGATGGGGTTTCAGTTAAGCGAAGACAAAGACGCGTATAGTTACAAGAACTTTGTCAAAGAGATGTTTCTGGATAGTGAGACGTCGCTGGTTGTGATTAGCGGCGTTCCGGGGCGGGAAGTGGATAAGAACGCTGCCGGTGTTAAGCAGGAGGGCCGTGGGCGTGGCGGCGGCATTCTGCCGAGTTGGCTGATGTCGCAGGCGGCCAAAGAGATTAACACGCTGGCTGGTTCGGAGCGGGCTGTGTGCCAGGGGAATCTGGCGCCGAATCACTACTGGGACAAAGCGGCGAACAAGATGGACAAGGCCGCGCTGATCGAGCAGATGGACCGGGAAGTGAAGCAGTACGGGATTAAGTCGTGGAAGTGGTATTGCCACTCCGATCCGGGCAAGAGCGGCAACGGGTTCCGGCTGGACGATGAGAATGCGGCGTTCTTTTACGGCGAGACGAGGAAGCGCGGGATCAAGCTGATTTCAGTGCACAAGGGGTATTCGTATCAGTCGAAGACCTTGGGGCATTTCGCGAATCCGGCGGATGTGGAGAAGGCGGCACTGGAGAACCCGGACTTATCGTTTGTGATCTATCATTCGGCGCTGGAGCATGGGCCGTTTGAGCCGCAGTTCAAGGACCTGAAGAAGATTGATCCGACGACCGGGGATATGACCTGGCACAACATCCTGATGGACATTAAGAAGCGGAATCCGAAGATCAATAACGTCTACCCGGAGTTGGGGAGCTTTTTCAACGTTCTGGTGATTGCGAACCCGATTCTGGCGATGCATGGCGTGGGGAAGAACATCAAGACGTACGGCGTGGACCACGTGATTTGGGGGACGGATTGCTTGTGGTGGGGATCGCCGCAGTGGTGTATCGACGCGTTCAAGCGGTTCCAGATTTCCGATGAGTTGTGCGAGAAGTTCGGGTATTCGAAATTGACTCGCGAGGATAAGGCGAAGATATTTGGGTTGAACGCGGCGAAGCTATATAACATCGACCCGAAGGCGAAGCGAAAGGGGATGCCGGCGGATGCGCTGGATAAGTTGAAGGTGGCTTATTCGGATGCGGGCGGGCAAAGGGAGAATGCGGCGTATGGATGGGTGCGCGCGGACGATTGAGTGGTTGCTTGTCCGTTCCTTTACCTGAACAGCGCGAAGTGGGCCTGGGCGAGTTGAAGGACGCGGCGGTATTCGTGGATGTCGACGTCGCGTTCGCTACAGGGCAGGAAGAGCGTGCCGTCGTCCTTGAAGTTGTCGTCCCATTGGACGACTTTTTCGTCGGTCCAGGTGGGGTCGTACTGGCGTAGTTTCTCCGGGTCTACGCGATCGAAGTAGGCGCGGAGATTGACCGCGGTTTCGTCGTCATCGGGTTGCCGGCCGGCTCGTTCGAAATCCATTTCTTCCTAGTTTATAGGGACCGAGTGGCAAAAGTTTTTGGCCGCTGGTGAGGGTGACGTCCACTTCGTTTTTGCCGAAGTATGCTTGGAGTTCCGGGGGCATCTCGTCGCGCATGTCCGTGCCGCTAGCGAAGGGGGAGAAGGCCGGGAGGACGAGGAGACCGTTGCCGTGGAGAAAGGCCCGATGGCGGCGTTTGATCTGGGCGGCGTCGCGGAGTTTCATGACAGGGTGGAAGTGGCCGACGACCGTTAGAGTACCGGGTTCGGGGCCGGCGGGGAGTTGGTCACCGTGGATGGCGCGGATGCCGGGTGCGCGCCACTCGGATTGGTAGTTCTGGCCGCGGTCGTGATTACCGGCGACATAGATGATTTGGGGCTTTATGTTGAGCGTTGCGGCGATGAGTTGGGCTTCTTCGGGACTCGGGTTGGGGGCGTGGATGATATCGCCGACGAGGACGAGGGTTTGGGGGTTGAGATCGCGGCAAAGGGCGTCGAGTTTTTCCTTGGCGCCAGCATCGGTTAGGGGCCACAGTTCGCCACGACGGCGCTGGGCCCAGGCGAAACCGAGATGCAGATCGGCGATGAGAGCAGTTCCCTGCCCTGGGAGCCAGAGGGCTCCGCTGGGATGGAGTTCAATCATTCCACTCTTCGTAGATGCTGGCGGCGAACTCGTCGAAGGCTTTTCCTGGATCCTGGGCGAGGAGGACTTCGCGATTGAAGGCGGCAAAGAGCGGGAGGGCGAAGGGGGAGGGGCGGGGCTGCTCGAAGATCTCCCACTTGGTTTCGAAGATGTGGCGGGCGTGGCGGAGGGCGTTGGGCGCGTCGAGCATGTCGCCGAGGGTTTCGCGGACGGTCTCTTTTACGAGTAAGTGATCGGGCTCGTAGGTGAGTAATGTCTGGTAGATCAGAGCGCCGTTCCAGGCCTGGAAACGCTGGCCGGAACCACGGCGTTTGACTAACTGGCCGGTTTCGGCGACGGCACGGAAACGGCGCCCGAGTGTGTCCGTTGTCTTGAGGACTGCTTCGAGGTCACTTAGGAAGTTATCGGGGTTATAGGCGCGGCGGAGGGCGGGCTCGCTGACGTCGATTTTATTACTGAGGACGAGGAGGTGGCCGTGGTCGTCGCTATTCGAAACCACGCTTTCGCCCTGGGCCAGACGGTGGGCGGCGACCCAGGCGAGCGATTGGTTCACGGCGCGGCCGGCGAGGCAGTGGACCATGATGACGCGGCGCTTGGGGCGGGTGATGAATTCGATTTGAACGGGATCATCGATGGGGATCGGGGCGGCGTGATACTGGCGGGCGATGAACTCGGCGGCGAGTTCGGCCTGGGCCATGGTGGCCTGGTAGACATCGCGGAGAACGAACTCGACATTGGGGCGGCCGCCTTCGCTCCAGGCGGCGCGGAGGTGGCGGCGAAGGCGGAGCTCTTCTTCGGCCATTCTGGTGGAAAGCGGCATTTTTCCACCCATCCAGCGGGGGGTGGTGACGCGGTCGCTGGTGGAGGGTTTGACGACGGCGATGGCGCCGTGGAGCGATTCGACTTCGACGGCTTTGCCGGCCATAGAGAACGCTTCGCCGGGGCGGAGAGAGGTGAGGAAACCTTCTTCCACTTCGCCGAGGCGGCGGTAGTTTTTGGTGACGATGCGGATGCGGAAGTCTTCCGAGATGGTCCCGATGGATTGGAAGTATTCGCGGGCGAGTTTGGCGTTGGCGACTTTGAATGCACCGTCTTCGATGACGATTTTGCCGAAGCGGGCGAGGACCTGGCCGCCGCCGGCGAGGTAGTTGAGCGCAGCGTCGAAATCGGGGCGGGTGAGATTCAAATAGGGCCCGGCGGCGAGGACGAGTTCCCAGGCTTCCTCTATCTTGTGGGGGCGTTCGACGGCCATCCCGAGTAATACTTGAGCTAAGACGTCGAGGGGGGCTTGGGGGATTTGTAAGTCCTCGATGTAACCGGCCAAGACAGCTTGGCGCATCGCGAGGGCTTCGAGTAAGTCAGGGAGACTTAAGGGGACAATGCGGCCGAAGGCGACGCCGCCGATTTTGTGACCACTGCGGCCGAGACGTTGCAGGGCGCGGCCGACGCCGCGGGGGGTGCCGATGAGCAGGACTTGGTCGACATTGGAGTAATCGACACCCATTTCGAGGGACGTGGAGCAGACGACGGCGCGCATCTGGCCTGCGGCGAGGCGGGCTTCGACGGCCTCGCGTTCGGCGCGTTCGATCGAGGCGTGGTGGACGGCGATGTTGGGTTCATCGTCGGGCAGGAGGAGGGAGAGGGCGAGGCCGAGCCGTTCGGCGGCGGAGCGGGTGGCGGTGAAGGCGAGGGTGGTTTGGGCCTGTTGGACGGCGTCGATGACGGCGTGGGCGATGCGGCCGGGGTCGTAGCCGGCGGCGGGGAGGGAGAGGGGCGTGTGGATTTCCAGGCGATGGACGCGGCGGATGGAGTCGGAAACGATGGCGCAGGGGCGACGGCCACAGAGGAGTTGGGCGACGGCGTCGGCGGGTTGGGCAGTGGCGGAGAGGCCGATGCGCTGGAGGGTGTGGGGGGCGCGGGCCTGGAGGCGTTCGAGGGTGAGGGCGAGGAGGGAGCCGCGCTTGTTTTCGGCGAAGGAGTGGATCTCGTCGACGATGACCGTTTCGGGCTCGAAGCCGTCGCGCCAGGGCTGCTGGGAGAGCAGGCTGCTGAGCGACTCGGGAGTGGTGAGGAGCAGGTGTGGGCGGCGGCGGGACATGCGGGCGCGGTCGGTGGGCGCGGTGTCGCCGGTGCGGATTTCCATGCGAATCCTGTTGGCGGCGGGGAGGGCGGCGTTGAGAGCTTCGAGGGGTTCTTCGAGGTTGCGAAAGATGTCGCGGCCGAGGGCGCGGAGGGGGGAAACGTAGACGGCGAGGACGGCGTTGGGGAGTTTGCCGCGGTTGGCGCGGGCGCCGAGTTGGGCGAGGACGGAGAAGAAGGCGGAGAGGGTTTTCCCGGAGCCGGTGGGGGCGAGGATGAGGACGTTGCCGCCGTGGAAGGTGCGGCGCCAAGCGAGTTGCTGGGTTTGGGTGGCGGCGTTGAAGTGGCTGTTAAACCAGGTGGTTAGCGACGGGGGAACCCACTCCGGCCACGGCTTTTTGTTGTTGTGGGCGGGGGCGGTCATGTTGCGTCGTTCTCTTCAGGGTTTTCCGTAATTACGGACTCTCCTGGTGTCACGGTACCAAGGGAAATCTGGTGGACGCGGGCGAGGGTGTCGATGTCTTCGGGGCGCTTGTCGCGGCGCCAGCGGACGATACGGGGGAAGCGTAGGGCGTAGCCGCTCTTGTGGCGGGGGCTCTTTTGCAGGCCGTCGAAGGCGACTTCGAGGACGACTTCGGGCCGGACGATTTGGACTCGGCCGCCGGCGTAGCGCTCCACCGTCGCGGCGCGGAGTACCTTGGTTAGTTCCTTAATTTCCGCGTCGGTCAGGCCGGTGTAGGCTTTGCCGATGTTCAAGTATTTATCGCCGTCGCGGATGGCGAAAGTGACGTCGCTCAGCACGCCCGCGCGGCGGCCGTGGCCCTGTTCGGCTGCGGTGATGACGACGTCGAGCGTGCCTAGAGGCTTCTTTATTTTTAGCCAGCTTGCGGCGCGTTTGCCGGATTCGTAGAGCGAACCGCGGCGCTTCAACATCAGGCCTTCGTTGCCGCGGGCTCGGGCCTCGTTGAAGAGGACTTCGATTTGGGCGTGGGTTTGCAGCGGCGTCTGTTGCGAGGTTCGGGCGAGGCCCAGGTTGTCCAGCAGTTGGCGGCGATGCTCCAGCGGTCTATCGAAGACGAGTTCCCCCTGATGCATCAGGATATCGTAGGCGACGAAGTGGACCGGGATTTCGGCCATTATTTTAGGGCGGACCTTCTTGCGGGCGAGGCGCTGTTGGAGGAGTTGGAAGCTGGTGGCGAGGATTTCTCCGTCGAGAATCAGCGGGCCGGGCAGGTTGGTGAAGGCCAGGATGATTTCGGGAAACGCAGCGGTTGTTTCTTCGAGGCCGCGGGTGAAGAGCTTCACTTTCCCGTTGGCTACGTGAAGTTGCGAACGAATGCCATCGTACTTGTCTTCGGCGACCCAGTTTTCGGGGTCGGCCAGCTCTTTCGTTTCGTCGATGGGCTGGGCGAGCATGAAGTCGAGCGGGTGGAAGAGCGTGGCGACGATGGATTCGAGCGTGTTGGCTCGGGCGGATAAGGCCACGACGGACAAATTGCCGCCGCGGTTATTGGCGGCGCGGACGGCGTCGGCGGGCTGGCCGGTGGCTTGGGCGATGGCTTCCTCCACCATCTTTTCCTGCAGGCCGATGCGGAGGTTGCCGGTGATGGTCTTGACGAAGAACTTGAGGGCGGGGGCGGCGTGGGTCTGGAAGATGGACGTCAACAGGTCGATTTTCGCTTGTGTGAGGCGGGTTTTGCGGAGTGTTTCGAAGTGGGCTTCCGCCTGTTGGAGGGACAGGGGTTCTGATTTCGTGACGGGCCGGCAGAGATGGGAGATGGTCTCGCCGCTGTCGCCGACTTCGCGGTAGCAGAGCGCGAGGGTTTCAGCGTCCCACCCGGTGGCGGCGGCGAGGGCGGCGCGCATGGTGGCGTAGCCGACGGAGAGCTTGCGGGGATCGGTGGCGGGGAAGGGGCGGCCGCTGAGGTAGAGGACGGCGCGGGCGAGATCGGCATCGTTGAGCGATTGGAGATAGCTGGCGACGTGGGCGATTTTTTCGCGGCGGCTGGTGGTGGCGGCGACGCGTTCGGCGGCTTGGGCGAGCGCGTCCATTACAGTTGCGCCTCTCTTGCGTTGTAGCCGCGCTGGCGGAGGATGTGGGCGAGCGGGGCGGCGTAGCCGTGGACGATGTCGATTTGACTGGGGTTGGACTCGGCTATGAGGGTGAGGAGTTCGGAGAAATCGGCGTGGTCGGAATAGGGGATGAGGACGTCGGCATTGGAGCGGGCGCGGGCGTTATCGAGCGCGGCCCAGCCGCTGACGAGGGCTGTTTTGCGCTTGGCGGGCGGGATGGGAACTTTTTCTTCCTGGCCCGGGGTGACTAGGATGGCGCCGTTGGCCGATTCGGTGGGAAACGTGTAGCCTTCGGCTTCGAAATAGGGAATCAGCGCGGCGATGGAGTGGTGGATTTGGCAGGGGATGTTGTGGCTCGCGAGGGTATGAGCGATCTCCTGGCCGCGGCCGAGGCCGTAGCCTTGGAAGATCGGCGTCTGGCCGGCGGCGAGGCACTCGCGGGCAAAGTTGGCGATTCTTGTTTGGGCTTCGGCGGCTTCCAGGAACTGATAGATCGGCAGGCCGAAGGTGGATTCGATGATGAGATGATCGCAGGGAGTGGGCTGGGTTTCCCAGCCGCAGATGGGCGTGCGGCGTTTGATGTCGCCGGTGTAGATGAGACGTTCGCCTTCGTAGTCCACTTGGAGCTGGGCGGCGCCGAGGATGTGGGCGGCCTGGCGGGCGGTGAGCGTGGCGCCGCGCCATTCCATGGATTGGCCGGGGTTGAGGGTTAAGAGCTGCTGGGTGCGGTTGGCGGGGAGGGGCCAGCGGTGGCGGTAGAGACGGCCGGTGATGGCGGTGGAGATTGCCGTTTCATGGAGGCCGCGGGCGTGGTCGGAATGGGCGTGGGAGAGCCAGGCGGCGGGGACGGGGACACGGGGGTCGAGCCACAGATCGATGGCGGGGAGATGAATGCCTTCGGGTTTGAACTCGACGCGCATGGGCCTAATTTATGTTAGATGTCGCGTATAGAGAGGTAGGCTACATCTATATGGCTCATGTGGTGATTATTGGCGGCGGGTTTGGCGGGTTGGCGGTGGCAAAGCGTTTGGCAAGGCTGCGCGGAGTGGCGGTGACGCTGGTGGACCGGCGGAATTTCCACGTGTTTCAGCCGTTGCTGTACCAGGTGGCGACGGGGGGACTGTCGCCAGCGGATATTTGCGCGCCGTTGCGATCGGTGATGGCGCCGTACAAGAATGTGCGGACGGTGATGGGCGAGGTAACGGGATTCGACCTGGACGGCCGGCGGGTGTTGGTGGCAGGCGAGCAGGAGCTGGTGTACGACTATCTGGTGGTAGCGGCGGGTGCGCGGCACCACTATTTTGGGCATGACGACTGGGAGGCGATGGCGCCGGGGCTGAAGACTATCGAGGACGCGACGGCGATTCGGGGCCGCGTCTTGAGCGCGTTTGAGGCGGCCGAGGTAGAGCCGGACCCGGAGAAGCGGCGGGCGTTGTTGACGTTCCTGATTGTGGGCGGAGGACCGACGGGGGTGGAGTTGGCTGGAACGCTGGGGGAGATTGCGAACGACACGTTGAAGGAAGACTTCCGGTCGTTTCGGCCGGAGGAGGCGCGGATTCAGTTATTGGAGGCGGGGCCGCGGATTTTGACGGCGTTTCCGGAGCATTTGGGGGCGGCGGCGGAGCGATCGTTGTTGGCGCTCGGGGTGCGGGTGCGGACGGGTGTTGCGGTATCTTCGATCGATGGCGATGGCGTCAAACTGGCGAATGGGGACCAGATTCCGGCGAAGACGGTGGTGTGGGCGGCGGGGGTGAAGGCGTCGCCGCTGGGGGCGATGCTGGGAGCGGAATTGGACAAGGCGGGGCGGGTGGTGGTGACGACGAAGTGCCGGTTGCCGGGGCGGCCGGAGGTGTTTGTGTTGGGGGATATGGCGGCGCTGCAGGGGATGCCGCTGCCGGGTGTGGCGCCGGTGGCGATGCAGCAGGGGCGTTATGTGGCCGATGCGATTGAGGCGGTGATGTTGGGCCGGGAGTTCGCGCCGTTTGCGTACGTGAACAAGGGGAATCTGGCGACGATTGGGCGGGCGAAGGCGATTGCGGACTTCGGGACGTTTCAGTTATCGGGCTGGGTGGCGTGGCTGCTTTGGTTATTCATCCACATCATGTATCTGGTGGGGTTCCGGAACCGGGTGCAGGTGTTTGTGCACTGGGCGTTTCAGTATTTGACGTTCAACCGTGGGGCGCGGTTGATTACGGGCGACCGGGCTTAGACTTTTTGGCGGCGTTGCAACGTTCGGCCGGGCAGACCAGGCCGGATTCGGTGACGCATTTGCGTGGGTGATGGCGGCGGATTTTGCGCCACTCGCACTTTTCTTCGGCGGGCTTGGGCTTGTTCTCGTACATGGAGAAGGCGGGAATGGCCAGGAGCGCGGTGAGTAGGAGGTGCTTCATTCCCTCTCAGACTAGGGCGAAAACCGTAAGCCGTCAAAGGGCTTCCGGCCTAGTACGGCGGGGGATAGAGTTCCACGCAGGTACGGGTTAGCAGTTGGCGGAGAGGGTGAGGAGATGGGCTGCGGCGTCCTGCAGAGCGGCGGCTTCGGTGTTGAGTTGCTCCGCTTCGCTGGCGGTGGCTTCCATGGTGCCGGCCGCGCGCTGATTGACGGCGCGCATTTCGCCGATGAGCCGGGCGACTTCGGCAACGCCGGCCGATTGAGAGTTGCTGGCGGCGCTGACCTGATCGACGAGAGACTTCATTTGGGTGGCGTCTTCGGTGATCTGCTGGATGGCCTGGGCGGCACGGGTTACTTTATCGGCGCCTTGCTGGCCGCTGCGGATGGATTCCTCGACAAGATCGGCGGTGGAGTGGGCGGCGTCCGAGCAGCGTTGGGCGAGGGCGCGGACTTCGTCGGCGACGACGGCGAACCCGGCGCCGAATTCGCCGGCGCGGGCGGCTTCAACGGCGGCGTTGAGGGCGAGGAGGTTGGTTTGGAAGGCGATGGCTTCGATGATCTGAATGATATTGGAGATTTTGGCCGAGGAGGTGCGGATGGACTGCATGGAGGCCACCGATTCGGCCAGTTGCGCATTGGCGTCGACAATGCGGGCCTGGGTAGCGGTGACGGATTCGGCAACGGTGGCGCTGAGGGTGGAGTTCTGGCGGGCAAGCGCGTGGATGCGATCGCCGGAGGTTGCCGTTTGGTCGAGCGATTCGGACTGCGCATTGGCGGCGAAGGTGACATCCCGGCTGGAGGCGCCGATGTTGGCGGCGATGTCGGCAACGCGACTGACGCCACCGGCGAGGCTGGCGATGTAGTCGCGGAGGACGGTCAGCATATTGCGAATGACAAAGGCGGAAAGCGCGCCGAAGAGCAGGAGTGCGACTGTGACGCCGATTAACACGACGCCCGCATTCCTGGCGAGCGCGGCGGACTCCGCCCGGGCCTGGCTGGCGCAACGCTGAATCCGATCGCTGAGGACGTCGTTTTTGCCTTCCAACGCCTCGAATCTGGCCTGAAATTGCGGCATTCTGGCGCGAGCAACGTCAGCGCCCAGCCTGGCGGCGGCAGCCGTATCCTGCGCGGAGTCGACGTATTGTCGGAGTTCCCCTTCCACCTCGGCGAGCGCCGCTTTCAGATCCCCAGGCAGTGGAAGATCTTTGATCTGGCGCAGGTCTTCCTGAAAGAGACGGGAGTACTGGGCGATATCCTCGGCAGCCTCGGTGCGCTGCGCGTCCGATTCGGCGAGCATGGCCGACAAGACGTCGCCGCGCAGGGCGTCGTGCATCATGTCGGCATGCAGGTGGAAACGGAGCGCGTCGGTGGTGGTGACGACTTGCGTCAACTTCCCCATCAACGAGTGCAGCGCGCCACCCGCAACTCCGAGGCCACACAACGAGACAAGAAGACTGCAGGCGGTGATCGCCTGTACACGGCGCTGAATCGTCCAGTGCCTGAAGAAGCGGACCATGGGCGGATCTCTAGCGTTTGAACCAGGAGGTGAAGCCGAGCGGGTGGCGAGTGGCCCAACCGAAAGAGACGAGCCAGTCCGGACCGACGGAGGTGAGGCGGCGGCCGACGGAAACATCGAGCTGGGTATTTTGTCCGACGGCGGTGGTGACACCGGATTGGAAGACAGTCATTCTTCCGCTGCTGCGCTCGTCCTGATCGAAGGAGTAGAACTCCCAGTAGCCGGCGAACCGTTCGCCGAAACCGTGACCTACGGAGAGGGTAACAGCATTTTGATTGTACCGGCCTATACCATCACTCAACGAGTTATAGTTGAAGTTACTTGACAAGCTGAAGCCGAGCGGCACGTCCTTGGCAACCGCGAATTTCACGCCCGGGTCTGCCTTTGAGCTAGTGTAGTGCTTCGGTAATTGTAACCAGTATTCGATTTCCGACGCCTCTACAATTGAGGTGCTGGACTTTCATGCGCGTTGCTCCGCCAATCGAAC
>JBIKOG010000383.1:0-5181 GCA_044358225.1 Bryobacteraceae bacterium
AATGCGATAAGCACCTCCTGCTGTGGGTCTTACTGCTGATCCCCCTTCGGGAGGACCTTTTCTTTACTGCATCTCCACTTCTTCTGACTGCAGTGTGCTCCCCTTTTTTCACGCTGTCAAGATGAAATAATAGCGGAATCAATGCGCACCGTAGCCTTTGTTTACTTAGTCCTTCCGGTCCTCCTGGCGCAGCCCGCCGCCCAGAAAAAACAGGCCGCTCCGCCCCCCATCGTCCCCAAAACGGAAGAGCTCGCCACCCTCAAACATAAGGTCGATGAACTCGACAAACTCCTCCAATCCATCGCCGCCAAACGCCCCAATCCCGACCATCTCACCGACGTCGAAGTCTACTCGAAAGCCGGCCACTTCCTCCTCGAGTTCCCCCAGACTTTCTTCACCCAGGCCGGTATTGATCAATCGATGACCGTCCTCGACGAGGGCCTTGCCCGCGCCCGCCAACTCGCCCAGGGCCAGGCCCCCTGGGCCGCTCCCACGGGCCGTAAAATCCTCGCCTACCGCTCCGCCCTCGATGGCTCCGTACAGCCCTACGGCATCACCCTCCCTCCAAACTACGACCCCGCCAAACCAGCCCGCCTCTACGTCTGGCTCCACGGCCGCAACCAAGTCCTCACCGAATCCACTTTCCTCGCGACATTTCCCAAACCCAACAAAGGCCTCACCTACGCCGCCGCCGATGTCGGCCAAATCATCCTTGATTGCTACGGCCGCTGGAACAACGCCAACCACTGGGCCGGCGAAGTCGACGTCTTCGAAGCCATCGCCGACGTCAGCCGCCGCTTCAAAATCGACAAGAACCGCATTATCCTCCGCGGCTTTTCCCTCGGTGGTGCCGGTGCCTGGCACATCGCCCTCCAATACCCCAGCTTCTTCGCCGCCGCCGAAATCGGCGCCGGCACCTACCCCCGCCGCGCCTACATGGACGGCTTTCCCGACTACCAGAAACGTCCCCTCCGCATCTGGGAAAACATCCTTGACTGGTCTTTGAACGCGTTCACTATTCCCATCGCCGCCCACGATGGCGACAGCGATTCCGGCGCCTCCGGCCTCCCTCCCGAACCCGGCGTCCCCAACCGCGGCCAGCTGGAATCCTCGCTCCGCGTCCGCGCCCAACTGGCCCGCGAAGGCTACCCCTCCGAAGGCACGCCCAACTTCTACAAAGCCAAAGGCACCCCGTCCATCTTCCTCATCTCCGAGAACACGGGCCATAGCATCAGCCCGCTCGTCCGCTCCCAGGTGGACGCCTTCCTCAAGGAGCACGGGGACCGCGGTCTCGTCTCACCGGACGAAGTGAAATTCGTCACCTTCACCACCCGCTACAACACCGCCCACTGGGTCACCGTCGACGCCCTGGAGAAGCACTACGAGCGCAGCGAACTCTTCGCCCGTCGCGACGCCAGCCGCGCTCACGTCACGGTAACGACGAAGAACCTCACCCATTTCACCCTCCGCGAAATGGGCGCCGCCACGGAGTTGACCATCGACGGCCAAAAACTCAAATTCCGCGCCACGCCCGAGCTACACATCGCCAAGCTCAACAACGTGTGGCGCCTCGGCACGCTGCCGCCCAATCACAAGACCCACGCGCTGCAAGGCCCCATCGATGACGCCTTTCTCGGACCGTTCCTCCTGGTGCGCCCCACCGGGGCACCGTGGAACAAGGCGGCGAACGAGCAGGCGCAAAGAATCCTTAGCCGCTTCGACCGCGTCTACGCCCGCTACTACCGCGCTCACCCGCGCGTGAAGGACGACCGGGACGTCACGAAGGATGACATCGCGAACTACAACCTCATCCTCTTCGGCGACCCCGCCAGCAATACTCAAATCGCCAAAATCCTGAGCAAACTCCCCATCCAGTGGACGAAGGAGAAGGTATCGGCGGGCGCCAACACCTACGCGGCCAGCACGCATCTGCCGGCCCTGATCTACCCCAATCCCGCCAACCCGCGCAGATACGTGGTCTTGAATTCGGGCCTGACCATCGACGAACGCGAGTATCACAGCGACTATTCGATGCCAAAACTCGGCGACATTGCCATATTGAAAGTGGGAGAGACCGAAACCCCAGAGCCCGCCTGGGCGGCCCTCTTCGACGAATTCTGGCGTCTGTAACCCGGGCCCCCTGCCCCATTTACGCCAGCATCTTCGTCGCAACCTTCCCAGCGACATCGGTCAGCCGGAACGGCCGCCCGCCATACATGAACGTCAGCCGGTCATGCTGCAGCCCCATCAAATGCAGCATGGTCGCGTGCATGTCGTTGATATGCATCCGGTCCTCGACGGCGTAATACCCAAACTCATCCGTCGCCCCGTACACAAACCCTTTCTTCACCCCCGCGCCAGCCATCCACATCGAGTATCCATACGGGCTATGATCCCGCCCATCCCCGGCCTCGGCAATCGGCGTCCGCCCGAATTCGCCACCCCAGATCACCAGCGTTTCGTCCAACAGCCCGCGCGCCTTCAAATCGGTCAAAAGACCCGCAATCGGCCGGTCCACCGCCAGCGCCGTCCGCGTATGCAGCCGCACCAGCTCACTGTGCGCGTCCCAACCCACCTCGTTCCCCGGCCCGTACTCATGGTTGATCTGGATAAAGCGCACATTCCGCTCCGCCAGCCGCCGCGCCATCAAACACTGCCACCCGAAATCGGCCGTCTCCGGCGCGTCCATCCCGTATAACTTCTTAGTAACTTCACTCTCTTTACTAACATCAAACGCTTCCGGAGCCTCCGTCTGCATCCGGAACGCCAACTCAAAACTCTGGATCCGCGCCTCCAGCTCCGGGTCCTGCTGCCGCCGCGCCGCGCTCGAGGCATTGATCTTCTGGATCATGTCCAGCTCATACCGCTGCTGCTCGGCCGTCAGCCCATAATTCTTCAAATGCTCAATCGGCTCGTTGATATTCTCAATCGCCATCCCGCCCAGCCCGACAGCCGTTCCCTGATACGCCGCCGGCAAAAACCCCGAGCTCCACTTCTTCGCGCCGCCGTGCGACAACCCCGGCTTCAAAGTAATATACGCCGGTAAGTTCCGGTTCTCCGTCCCCAGCCCGTAAATGACCCACGACCCCATACTCGGCCGGGTAAATGTATTCGAGCCCGTATGTAACTGCAGCGTCGCCCCGCCATGCGCGACACTGTCACCAACCATCGAACGAATCACACACAGATCATCGGCGTGGCGCGCCACATGCGGGAATAACTCGCTGATTTCAATCCCGCTCTGCCCGTGCTTCTTAAACTCCCACGGCGACTTCAACAGCCCCTGCACATTGTTCTCCGCGAACGTCAGCGGCCTCTTAAACGGCAACGGCTTCCCGTGGTCCCGAATCAACCGCGGCTTCGGATCAAACGTATCCAAATGCGAAGGCCCGCCATGCATGAACATGAAGATGACCCGCTTAGCCTTCGCCGGAAAATGCGGCGCCCGCGCCGCCAGCGGATTCGCCGCCTCCGCCAGCAGACCCTGCAGGCCCATCAGCCCAAACCCGCACGCCGCCCGGCGCAACAAATACCGACGCGAAACTGGCATAGAATTCCTCACGGCACGTAGATAAAATCGTTCGACGCAATCAGCGTCCGGCACAGGCTAGCCCACGCCAGCAGCCGCCCCTCATCGTTCCCCGGCAACTTCGGAAACCCGGCCATATACGCCAAACTCCCCCGCACCTCGCCCGCCGCCGGCGCCCGGCCCAACACCGTCTCCCAGGCCTCGCGCACCCGCCCGGCGTCGTCCGTCCCGCTCTTTAGCAACTTCGAAGCCAATGCCCGGGACCGCTCTGTCACAAACTTACTGTTCATCATGTACAGCGCCTGCGGAGCCACGTTCGTCTGCTCCCGGATCTCTGTCGAAGTCGTCGCATCGCCAAAATCAAACAGCGTAAACAGCGTCGACAAATTTGACCGCCGCAACGGCAGATACACCGTCCGGCGCTTGGAATCATCCGGGTGCATCGACTTACGCGCGTCGCTGAATTCGTTATCGGTCCCCGTCCCGCTCGTCAGCGCCCCGCCCATCGTCAGGTCCAACCCGCCGTCCAACAGCAACAGCGAATCCCGAATCTCCTCCACCGTCTTCCGCCGCATCGGGAACCGCGTCCACAGACGGTTATCGGCGTCTTTCTCGGCATTCGCCGCCGACGTCTCCCCGCTCATCTGGTACGCCTCGGAAGCCATGATCAACCGGTGCATCGCCTTGAACGACGAGCCCCGCTTCACGAACTCCGCCGCCAGCCAGTCCAGCAACTCCGGATGCGTCGGGCGCTCCCCCGCCACTCCGAAGTTACTCGGCGTCCGCACCAGCCCCTGGCCAAAATGCCCCTGCCAGATCCGGTTCACCATCACCCGCAACGGCAGCGGATGCCCGCCATCGGCCATCCAGTTGGCCAGCTCACGCCGTCCGCTCCCGGACGGTACCGCGGTCTGATTCGCCCCGGCGAGCACCACCGGAAACTGCTTCTGAACGAGGTCGCCCTTCGCCTCCGGGTTCCCCCGGACAAACACGTGCTGGTCGACGGATTTATCCTCCGCCACCCCGCAAGCAAACGGCGGCTCCGGTGGAGCCGCAGCCTGAACAGCTTTCAGCTCCGCCTTCAACTTCGCCACCGCTTCGGAGTCCTTCTCCGGCAGCCCCAGCGGCCCCTTTGCCGCCACAACTTCCGTATAGAACCGGTTCAGTCCCGCCGGAAACTTCGGCGCCTCTTTCAGAATCCCGGCCTTGAAATCGGCCTGCGCCTTCTCCCGCCGCGCGACTTCGGCAAAGTAGTTCGCCTGATACGCCGCCGCGTCGCCGTTCTTGTACCAGTCTTCCAGGTGAATCCGGCGCTCCTTATTCGGCTTCAAATACGTGACCCACCGCGCCAGCACCGCCGCGTCCAACGACGCATCCGCAGTGCCGCCGCCGATCACCGTCTTCGCCGCCAGCATGTATCGCGCAATGTCCGGAGCCAGCCGCTCCCGCCACTTCCGCGCCTCCGCTGCCACGGCGGCGTCGATCTCCTTCTGCTTCTCCGCCACCCGCTTCTGGTGCGTGTTCCACGGCTCCATCTCCGCCTTCCCGGCTAGTGGCACGTAGAACAGCTTCGACACCGTTCCCTCGATCTGTTCAAACTGCCGCGTGCTCGCAAAGATCGAAGCCAGCGAATAATAATCCTTCGTCGTCAC
>JBIKOG010000163.1:0-17252 GCA_044358225.1 Bryobacteraceae bacterium
TGCGGCGTTGTCGGGCGGGAGTGTGGGCGTGGGGCGGCGGTTCCGGGTGGTGCGGGGATGGTTGGGTGGCGGTGCGGCGTTGTCGGGTTGGATGGTGGGAGTGGGGCGGCGGTCCTGGATGTTGCGGTGATAGGTGGGATACGGCGTGGCGTTGCCGGGTCGTGGATGGGAGGGCGGCGGTGTGGTGTTGTCGGGCTGACGTGTGGGCGTGGGGCGGCGGTCCTGGATGGTGCGGGGATGGGTGGGCGGCGGTGCGGCGTTGTCGGGCTGGATGGTGGGAGTGGAGGGTTGCGATGAGGTTTGTTTGGGGTTTGTTTTGCTGGTTGGCCGTTGGGGTTGCTTTGCTGGGGCAGACGCCGCCGGCGGAGTTTGAGGCGCTTACTATTACGATTTCCGTTGATGGGCCGCGGGCGGTGGAACGGTGGGAGGGCACCATTATCTACAACGACACGCCGGCGCTGGGGGTGGTGCAGTATCTGCCGGTGTATGCGGCGTCCGAGACGGACGCGGCGATTGTCCGGGAGTTGCGGGTGGGGGAGCGGACGGTGGTGCCAGGGCCGGTTCGGCGGACGGGCCGGCTGCTGAGTTGGGAGATCGCGGTGGCGGCGGGGGAGCGGGTTCGTTTTGTAGTGGAGCAGCCAGTTTCCTTTTTCGGGGACGCGGGGATGTGGCTGGTGGGTGCGAGGCCGACGGCATTTCCGGTTCGGGAAGGACGGTTGGTTTTTCGGGCCATGGGGTTGACCGTTGTGTCGCGGCGGGCGGGGGTGACGGGGCCGGAATGGGCGTTGGATAAGGCGGCGAATCAGAACGCACCTTACTTTGTGGCGTCGCGTTTTCCGTCGTGGAACGCGTTCTCGGCTGGGATGGCGCGGGCTGGAGTGGCGGACCGGGAGGCGGTTCGGAAGATGGCGGATTCGTTGTCGCGAGCTGGGTTGCGGGGGAGGGAACTGGTGACGGCGGCCGAGGAGCGGGTGGCGTTGGAACGCCCGTATTTACAGGGGTTGGAGGCGCAGGCGGAGTTGGCGGCGGTGCTGGGGGAATTGGGCTTTGCGGCCGAACGGTGGATGGCGGGGGGCGCGGAGGATGCCGTCGACCCGGCGGCGATGACGGAGGCGCTGGTGCGGGTGGTGGTGGATGGGGAGAGTTGCTGGTTGCGGGCGGGGAAGGCGGTGGCGGGGCGGAGGGCATTGTTGTTGCATGCGGTGACGCCGCGGTGGGAGACGGTGGACCTGGGTGAGGGCACGGTGACGGCCACGATGACGGGGCGGCTGGGCGCGGATGGCGTGTTGGCGCAGAAGACGGAGATGACCTCCGCCGGGAGCTTGCGGTTGATGGGCGAGCGGGCGCCGGCGGTGGGGCAGCGGGCAGGGTTTGTGGGGTTGTTGAAACGGTCGACGATGCAGCCGTTGCTGATGGTTCCGCTGCACGATGTGCCGGCGATTCGGGGCGTGTATGTGGAGGAGATGGACGTGGAGTTACCGGGGAATTATGCGGTGACGGTGAACCGGAATTTGGAGGAAGACCGGCCGTATGCGCGGTACCGGAGCGAGGCGACGACGCGGGGCGGGCGGCTGCGGATCCGGCGTGAGTTGGAGGTGAAAGAGATTCCGTTTCCGTTGGGGGCGCGCGCATTTTGGAAGCTGGTGGAGGACGACCAGAAGCGGCCGTTTGAGTTTCTGCGCACGGGGGCGGTGGACCGGGAGCGGGTGCTGGCGACGGTGGGTTTTCGGGAGAATGCGGCGGGACTGGAGGCTTACGACGCGCGGGAGTTTGGGTTGGCCGTGGAGATCTTTCAGCGGGCGATTGCGCGGAACGCGAAGGACGCGTATGCGTGGAATAACCTGGGGCGGGCGCTGGCCGCGCTAGGCCGGCTGGACGAGGCGGTGGCGGCGTATGAGAAGCAGATCGAGGTGAACCCGAAGGACAAGTATTCGTACAACAATTTGGGCCTGATTCATCAGCGGCGGAAGGAGTGGGGGAAGGCGGTGGCGGCGTTCCGGAAGCAGTTGGAGGTGGCGCCGGGGGACCGGTATGCGACGGGAAACCTGCCGGTGGCGGCGCTGGAGGCGGGGCTATGGGAGGAGGCGTTGGCAGGGCCGGGGCCGGTGGGGGCGGCGGCGCGGATCTGCTTGGGGCGGGCGGAGGACGCGCGGGTGGTGGCGTATGGGGCGTTGCGGAAGGGGCCGACGTCGTTGGACAAGGCGCAGATTGCGGAAGCGCTGGGGCGGTGCGGGAAGGAGTTGGGGTTGGCGGAGGAGTTGATTGGCGCGGCGCTGGTGGAGATTGACAAGGTGCGGGAGGGGAGTTTGTCGGGGCGGCATTTTCCGAGTGCGTTTGGGTATCAGACGCGGCTGGGGGAGATGTTGAACACGCGGGCGTCGGTGGCGCGGCAGTTGGGGAAGGCGGTGGACGGGGATGGGGTGGCGTTGTTGGAAGAGGGCGCGGGGGAGGTTTGGGTGGAGATGGGCGACGCCGCCGGGCGGGCGCCGGCGGGGTGGGTTGCGGGGGCGGCGCACTATTACTTTGTGGTGGCCGGGGAGCGGGGGGAGGCGGTGTTTGTGGACCGGCTGTCGGAGTTGGACGTGGAGGCGATGGAGGGGATGAAGTTGGCCGGGGCGATGCGGGTGCCGGTGGTGGAAGGGGCGGCGCGGACGGCGAATATTTTGAAGCTGGTGGGGGCGGCGGATGGGCGCGTGAAGGTGTATCGGGCGCGGCGGTTTGCGTCGGTTGAGATTTTGCGGGTGGAGGCGCCGGAGCGGTTCCGGTGAGATGGCCGGGGCTCGCTATACTTTAGCCACGGGTATGCTGGAAGCGAAGAATTTACGGAAGGCGTATGGGGCGTTGCAGGCGGTGGACGGGGTGTCGCTCGACGCGGGTGTGGGGCAGGTGATCGGGTTGCTGGGCCCGAATGGCGCGGGGAAGACGACGACCATCGGGATGCTGGCCGGGCTGGTGACGCCGGATCAGGGCGAGGTGCGGATTGGGGGGAAGCCGTTTGGCGGGGACACGAGTGAGACCAAGTGCTTGCTGGGGCTGGTGCCGCAGGAGTTGGCGCTCTTTGACGAGCTATCGGCGGCGGCTAATTTGGACTTGTTTGGGGCTTTGTATGGGTTGAGCGGAAAGCGTCTGGCGTTGGAGCGGGAACGGGTGTTTGCGCTGGTTGGGTTGGCGGACCGGGCTAAGGATAAGGTGGACACGTTTTCGGGGGGGATGAAGCGGCGGTTGAACCTGGCGGCGGCGTTGATGCATGACCCGCAGGTGTTGCTGTTGGACGAGCCGACGGTGGGCGTGGATCCGCAGTCGCGGAATGCGATCTTCGACAATTTGGAGGCGTTGAAGGCGGCTGGGAAGACGCTGTTGTATACGACCCACTACATGGAAGAGGCGGCGCGGCTGTGTGACCGGATCGCGATTATGGACCACGGGAAGGTGATTGCCAATGACACGCTTTCCGGGTTGTTGCGGCTGGCGCCGGTGGCGAGTTTTGTGGTGATTGATTTGGCGGCGGCGTTTGGGCGGATGGCGGAGTTGCGCGGGCTGGACGGGGTGATGGAGGTTTCTTTGGAGGGGCTGGCGTTGCGGGTGGGGGTTCGATCGATGGCGGTGGTGGGGCCGTTGCTATCGTGGCTGGGGGCGAATGGCGCTGTGGTGGAACATGTCCGGACGGAGCGGCCGACGTTGGAGACGGTGTTTCTGCATTTAACGGGAAGGACGTTGCGCGACGCATGACGGCATTCATGGCATTGGTGCGGAAGGATCTGCGGATCTTCTTTGGCGACCGGCGGGCGGTGATCATGGCTTTTGCCGCGCCGATTTTGATTGGGAGTTTTTTCGGGTATGTGTTTGGCCCGAAGCCGGTGAAGGAGCAGAGCCGGGTGCGGGTGTTGGTGGTGGACGAGGACCGCAGCGAGGTGACGCGGGGATTGTTGGCGAACGAGGCGACGGTGGAGGCGGTTCCTTCGGAACTGGCCGCGGCGCGGGAGGCGGTACGGAAGGGGAGGGCGCCGGTGGCGATTGTGGTGCCGAAGGGGTTTGGCGAGGCGGCGGGGCAGGCTTTATTCGGGGCGGGGAAGCGGCCGGAGATTGGGGTGTTGTTTGATCCGTCGCATTCCGTGGAAGCGTCGATGGTGAAGGGGCTGTTGACGGGGCAGGTGATGCAGGCGGTGTCGCGGACGGGATTTAAGCCCGAGACGGCGCGGCGGTCGATGGAGTCGGCGCCGATGGCGGCTGGAGATAAGGCGGCGTTGGGGCGGCTGTTGGATAGTGTGGAGGCGTTTCAGACGCGGCCGGGGAGTTCGGGCGGGGGCGGTTTGACGGTGCCGTTTGCGATGACCGATGAGGCGGTGACGGCGGGGACGGGCGTGGCCTACAACGGCTATGCGCATTCGTTTGGCGGGATGGCGATACAGTTTATGTTGTTCATGGGGATTGATGTGGGGATTGGGATGTTGCTGTTGCGGCAGCGTGGGTTGTGGCGGCGGTTCCGGGCGGCGCCTTTATCGAAGAGTGTTTTGCTGGGGAGCCGGGCGGCGAGCGCGATGGTGGTGGGGATGTTGATTCTGGGGGTGGTTTTCGGGTTTGCGTTTGTGGCGTTTGATGTGCGGATTTCGGGGAGTGTGGTGGGGTTTATTGGGGTTTGCGCGGCGTTTTCGCTGATGACGGCGGCGTATGGGATGTTGATTGCGGCGATTGGGAAGACGCCGGAGGCGGCGCGGGGATTGGCGACGCTGGCGACGCTGTTGATGGTGATGTTGAGCGGGGCGTGGGTGCCGAGTTTTCTGTTTCCGCAGTGGATGCAGGCGGTGACGAAGGCGGTGCCGGCGCGGTGGGCGATGGATGGATTGGACGCGATGACATGGCGGGGGTTGGGGGTGGAGGAGGCGGTTTTGCCTATTTTGGTTTTGTTGGGGAGTGCTGTTTTGTTTGGGGGCGTGGCGGTTTGGCGGTTCCGGTGGGAGGGGGAGTAGGTTTTTGGCGGGGTTACCGGGTCCTGTATCTGGGCCACCAGAGCAGGCTGCCGAGGGTGGCGAGGAGCATGTCCTTATGGGCGTCCCACATGTCGCCTTGCTGGCCGTTGTAGGCTTCGGCCGCGTCTTCGCCGAGCGTGATCGCCACCAGCCATTCGAGCCATTCATAGCAGAGGCTGGAAAGCATGATGGCGGCGAGGGCGTATTGGAAGGCCCGGGATTTTGTGGGGGCGATTTGGACGAGGGCTGGGGTGAGGCAGAGGCCGTAGGCGAGGTGGACGAGGCGGTCGAACTGGTTGCGGCGCCAGCCGAATTGAGCGTTGAGCGAATGGCTTGTTAGGGATTGAATCCAGTCGTCGTAGGGGACGTTTGTGTAGAGCCAGCGGGCGGCTATGGAGTGGATGGATAGGAATACGACGATGAGGAAGAATTCGTGGTTGCCGAGGCGTTTGTGGGTTTGCCAGAGGGCGAGGAGGCTGAGGATGGTTAGTGAACTGTGGAGGGCTTGTTCGAGGGGCCAGGACGGGGCGATCCAGGTGGCGGCGAAGATGGTTAGGAAGAGGGCCGTCGATTGGGATTTGGACGGGGCCATGTTTTGTTTAGGGTCGCATGGTTTGCGGGTTGTGTCGCGTCTTGGGGTACACGGCTGCTGTTCGGTTACGGGCCGAAAGTTGTTGGGGGTTCTGCCCGCTAGGTCCCCCGGGGGGCTTGCCTTGTTCCCTTGCTCGCTGCGGGTGGTGTCGCGTCTTGGGGTACACGGCTGGTGTTCGGTTATGGGCCGAAAGTTATTGGGGGTTCTGCCCGCCATGTCCCCCGGACAGTAGCGTTTGGCGGAGACGGAAACGGGCGAGGCGGAGGGTGTCCGCGCTAGCCCGTTTTTCCTTTACTGCTCGCTTTTTACCAGGTGATCTTTAGCGACAACTGCCAGCTGCGGGCGGTGTCCTGGCCGGTGATCGTGCCCCAGGACGGGCTCGTCGGGTCGGTGTTCGGATCCGAGAGGTTGGGGTGGTTCATGGCGTTAAACGTCTCGGCGCGGAACTGGGTGGTGAAACGCTCGGTGATGCGGAAATTCTTGATCATCGAGAAGTCCCAGCGGTCCTGGTTGGGGCCGCGCACGGAACTGAACCGCAACGACAGGCGGCGGAGGTTGGAGGCCAGCTGGCGGGCGCCGCTGGTTTCAAAGCCGGCTTCGGCGGCGGGAACGAACCAGCTGTCGACGTTGCGGGCGTCATTGGGCTTTACGATGTTCTTCAGGTTGCCGTTGAAGATGCGGTTGCCGAAGCCGAGCGGGGCGCCGGACTGGTGTTGGTAGATGCCGCCCAGCTGCCAGCCGCCGGCCACGAAATCCGTGGCGCGGTTCCAGTTGG
Organism: Bryobacteraceae bacterium; assembly: GCA_044358225.1. GTDB lineage: Bacteria > Acidobacteriota > Terriglobia > Bryobacterales > Bryobacteraceae. The sequence continues at coordinate 6,335 of JBIKOG010000163.1, forward strand.
AGCCGAACTTCCGCTTATGGCCGAAGGGGAGTTCCCAGATGCCGGAGCCGGTGAGGCGGTGCGTACGGTCGAGGCCGGCGAGACTTTCGTAGGGCATGGGGTCCTGGGCGTTGAGGAACTCGGTCGCCTCCATGGCCTTGGACCAGGTATAGGAAGCCTGGACGGTCCAGCCGCTGTCAAAGCGCCGTTCGATGCGGTTCTGGAGCGAGTTGTACCAGCTGTAGCCGGCCGGGTCGCCGATGATCTGGACGCTGGAGAACTGGCTGAACGGGCGGAGCAGGCTGGCGCGGGTGGAGACGGTGCCGTAGATGGGGTTGAGCCCGGCGAAGGGGTTGGGGAACGTGCGGCCGAGGAAGTCGATGGTGGCTTGATCGCGGACGGGGGAGGTGCTCAAGTATTGGCCGGGGGTGAAGCTGAGTTCCCGGTTGATATTCAGGCGCGTGTTGCGGTTGCCGACGTAGGAGGACTCGATCATGAACTTGAGCGGGAGTTCCTGTTGGATGCCGAAGCTGAAGCGCTGCGAGTAGGGATGGCTGCGGCGATCGGGGAAGAACGTGACGCCTTGGCCGAGGTTGGTGGAGAGACCGGCCGAGGAGCGAACCGGGGGGATGAGGCCGTTGGGGAACGGGTTGGCGGTGCTGGCGAGATAGGTGATGCCGTTATCGAGCGACGCCTGGATGGGGGTGGACTGGGAGAAGCCGGTTTGGTTGGTGTTGGAGTAGTTGACGCCGATGGAGGCGGTGAAGACGCCGTAGCCGGCGCGGATGATGGTTTTGGGCTTCAGCTGATATGCCAGGCCGATGCGGGGTTGGAAGTTGTTCCGTTCGGCCTGCCAGTAGTTGCGGCCGCTGGCGCCGGCGAAGACGAGGCCGCCCATGGCGCGGAAGTCGGCCGGGGCGAGTTCGGGGATGGGGTTGCGGGCGTAGTTGGCGCGGGCGGCGTCGTTCAAGGGGCTGGGCGAATTGCCGGCGAAGTGAATGGTGGCGCGGTCGAAGCGTTCGGTCATGGGGGATTCGTACTCGTAGCGGAGGCCGAAATTCATGGTGAGTTTGCGGGAAATCTTCCAATCGTCCTGGAAGTAGAGGGCCCAGTACTTGTCCTGTTCGACGTAGCTATCGGTGATGGACATGGCGCCGGCGGGGATGCCGAGGAGGAGCGAGGCGACTTCGCCGCCGAGGGTGGGGTTGGGGGCGGTGTCGTTGGCCTTGGTGAAGTTGGCGTTGAAGGTGAACTGGGGGGAGAGGGCGGGGCCGAAGCGGTTGCGGCTTTCGCGGTAGACGCGGAACTCGGGGCCGAAGCGGAAGCTGTGGTTGCCGCGGAGCTTGGTGAAGTTACCGGTGAAGGAGTTCGTGGTGCTGGCGGTGACGCCGTCCTGCGATTCCCAGGCGGAGATCGTCGAGAAGGGCGCGGTGGCGGTTTGGGGGATGGGGGCGATGGCCTTGTTCTGGGACTGATTGATGAGGTTTGAGGAGAAGCCGAGTTTGGCGAGATCGGACCCTTGGGAGGTGCGGCGTTCGGGGAAGTCCTGATAGGTGAGGCCGTAGCGGAAGTTCAGCAGGAAGCTGGCGTTGAAGACGTAGACGTCGTCGAAGGCAAGCCCTTTGTTGTTGCGATTGAGGATGACGCCGTTGGTGCTGTTGTTGAAGTTGCGGTTCTTATCCTCTTCCCAATAGTCGCGGTGGAGGCGGAGGAAGACGCGGTGGTTTTCGCTGAAGGCGTGATCGATACGAGTGATCCAGACCCAGTAGTCTTCGAGGGCTTTGCCGGTGCGGTAGAAGTTGTTGCGGAAGTCGCGGGTGCCGGGTTGGTTGGGGAGCGGGTAGAGGTTGATCATGTTGACGCCGACCGGGTCTAGGCGGGACTTGGGAATGATGTTGCCGGTGAACGGGGTGCGGACGTAGCGGCCGTTGGTGAGAACGGTGCTGCGGGGGTCGTAGACCTGGTAGGGGGCACCGAGGGCGAGGTATTCCGAGAGATCGCCGTCGTGCATTTTGGCGGTGGGAACGGTGGAGGTGATGTTGCCGCCAGAGTCCGGGTTGCCGAACTTGTTGGCTTCGTAGGCGAAGAACCAGAAGCTCTTGTTCTTGCCGTTGTAGAGCTTGGGGATGTAGATGGGCGCGCCGGCGGAGGCGCCGTAGCGGTTGTCCTGGTAGATCGAGATCTTCTGGCCGGAGCGGTTCTGGAAGACCGTCGGGGCGTCGAGGGCGGAGTGGCGGAACCATTCGTGGGCTTCGCCGTGGAGCGTGTTGGTGCCGGACTTGGTGGAGACGTTGACGGTGGAGCCCATGGTGTGGCCGAGGGCGGCGTCGAAGGCGGCGGTTTGGACCTTGAATTCGCTGATGGCGGTTTGGGGGGGCGAGAAAGCCACGCGGGGGGCGGTGCCATCGGAGAAGGTGTTCGACACGCCGTCGATGGAGAATTCGTTCTGATTGTTGCCGCCGCCATCGGTGGAGAACTGGGAGGGGGCGGAGTTGAAACCGGCCTTGCGGAGGCGGAGGTTGGTGCCGTTGACGGTGCCAGGGGCGAGGTGGACGAGGTCCATGGCGTTGCCGGCGAATTGGGGGAGTTCGAGGACGCGGCGTTCGTCGATGATCTGGCCGAGGGAGGCGTCGGTGGTGGCGAGGAGGGGGGTGGTCTCGGTGACCTGAATGGTTTCGGTGGCGGCGCCGACTTCGAGGGCGATGTTCACCTCGACGTTATCCTGGATGCGGACTTGGATGCCTTTGCGTTCCCACTTCTTGAAGCCCTGGAGCTGGCAGTTCAGGGCGTATGGCCCGGCGGGGAGATAGGGCAGGACGAAGTTGCCGGAGTCGTTCGTTTTGGCCGAGGCGGAGACGCCGGTGTTGTCGTTGACGATGCGTACTTCGGCGCCTGGCACGACGGCGCCGGTAGAATCTGTAACGCGTCCGGAGACGGTACCGCGCGGGTCCTGGGCGGACAACGTGCCGACAAGCATCAGCGCCGCGGCGGCGAGGCCGGCGGTATATCTAAACTTGGACATCCCTTACTCCTATTCCACTTCCAAAGGCTTTGATAGTAGTTTCAGTGCCTTACAGGAATGGCGTCTAGTGAATTCACGGCAAATTCACGGTGAAACGGGGTGCGATATACTGGCCGTGGCCTGAGTTCTTTATAGAGATGGCATCTTTTACTCCAACTGGACCGGTACTTACGGTACGCGATGCGGGTTCCCCGGAGGGCGATCCGCGCCGGTTGTTGTTGCAACGGATTGCCGGGAGCGCGCCGTTTCAGAAATCGAATCGGTTGCGGGAGTTGCTGTTGTTTGTGGGGGAGCATTCGCTGTCGAACGGCGATGCGCATTTGCGGGAACACGACATCGGGGTGGGTGTCTTTGGGCGACCGGTGGATTACGACACGAGCCAGGACACGCTGGTGCGGGTGCAGGCGTCGCAGTTGCGGAAGAAGCTGCAGCAGTATTTTGAGGAAGAAGGGCGGGAGGAGTCGCTGATCGTCGATTTGCCGAAGGGGAGCTACGCGCTGGTTTTCCGGGAGCGGGAGGCGGCGGTTCCGGTTTTGGCGGTGGCGCGGCCGGGGCGGCGATGGTGGGTGGTTGGCGTTGTGGTGGGGTTGGTGTTGTTGAGCGGATGGCTGGCTGTGCAGAACGTGGGGCTGCGGCGGCGGGCGGAGTTTGGGGCGGCGGCGCGCCCGAGCGTGGATGCGTTGTGGCACCAGTTGTTTGGCAATGGCGAACATTCGCACATGGTGCTGGCGGATGGGAATCTGGTGATTCTGGAGGACGCGATCCAGCAGGACATTTCGCTCCCGGATTATCAGAATAAGGAGTTCCGGCGGCTGGCGGAACGGAAGATTGAAGACCCGGCGATTCGGGCGCTGGTTCTGAACGTGGCGGGCCGGAACCACACGAGTATGGCGGACGCGAGCGTGCTGCGGCGGTTCACGCTATTGTTCGCGGCGAATGGGTTGCCGTTTGACGCGATCAATGCGCGGGAGGCGACGATCAACCAGTTGACCGGGCACAGCAACAGTATTCTGTTGGGGAGCCGGCGGGCGAATCCGTGGGTGACGCTTTACGAAGACCGGTTGAATTTTCAGACGGTGTTTGAAGAGTCGCCGCGGGTGGCGTATTTTGTGAACCGGGCGCCGCAGGCTGGGGAGGCGCGGGAGTATCGGGGGCGGTGGACGCATGGCGGGTTTTGCCGGGTGGCGTTTTTGTCGACGGCGAAGGGGAACGGGAATGTGTTGTTGATTTCGGGGACCGATGTGCCGTCGACGGAGGCGGGCGGGGAGTTTCTGGCGAGTGAAGAGTCGGTGGGGCAGTTGCGGAAGTCGTTTGGGTTGCGGGCGGGCGAGGCGATGCCGCATTTCGAGGTGTTGTTGCAGACGCGGCTGGTGAACAACACGGTGGCGCAGTTCGACGTTGTGGCGAAGCGGCGGAACTAGCGCGGAGTCTGCGAAAATAGTCTATGGTCCCCGAGGCGGGGACATACTTTTCTGATCCGAGAAAGAACCATGTCTAAACGAGAATTTCAAACTGAAGTTAATCAACTCCTGCATCTGATCGTCCACTCGCTCTATTCGCATCCGGAGATCTTCCTGCGTGAGCTGGTTTCGAACGCCTCTGACGCGCTCGACAAGCTGAAATACCTCACGCTTACGGAAGAGCCGTATAAGTCGATCGCCTTCGATCCGAAGATTGAGTTGGTGCTGGATGAGGAGAAGAAGATCCTGACGATTTCCGATAACGGGATCGGGATGAACGAGGAGGATCTGGTGGCGCATCTGGGCACGATTGCCCGTTCCGGCACCAAGAACTTCCTGGCGAATTTGAGCGGGGACGCCAAGCGGGATTCCAATTTGATTGGGCAGTTTGGTGTGGGTTTTTATAGCGCGTTTATCGTGTCCGACCGCGTGGATGTCGTGAGCCGGAAGGCCGGGGAAGAGCAGGCGTTCCGCTGGACGAGCGACGGCAAGACGGGGTTTGAAATTGAACCGTCGACGCGCCCCGGGCAGGGGACGAGCGTCACCGTTCATTTCAACGATGACGGGGCGGACTACGCGCACAGCTGGAAGCTGAAGGACATCATCAAGAAGTACTCCAACCACATTGCGTTCCCGATTCTGTTGACGTCGAACGAGAGCGAGTGGAACGAGGAAGAGAAGAAGTCCGTTACGACGCTGAAGACCGAGCAGATCAACTCGGCGAGCGCGTTGTGGAAGCGGTCGAAATCCGAGTTGAAGGACGAGGATTATAAAGAGCTGTACAAGACGCTGGCCGGCGGCTATGACGACCCGATGTTCTGGTTCCACACCAAGGCCGAAGGGCCGATGGAGTACACGACGCTGTTCTTCGTGCCGTCGAAGGCTCCGTTCGATTTGTATCAGGCCGATTATACGCCGGGCGTGAAGTTGTATGTGAAGCGGGTATTTATTACGGATGACTCGAAAGAGTTACTGCCGACTTACTTGCGATTCCTGCGCGGGGTGATTGATTCCGAAGATCTGCCGTTGAATGTGAGCCGGGAGATCTTACAGCAGAACCGCACGCTGGCGGCGATCCGGACGGCGAGCGTTAAGAAAGTTTTGAATGAGCTGAAGTCGATTGCGGAGTCCGATACCGAGAAGTATGCGGCGTTTATTGACCAGTACAACAAGCCTTTGAAAGAGGGTTTGTACAGCGACTATGCCAATCGCGATGCGCTGATGGATCTGATCCGGGTGAAGACGACGAAGTCAGATACGTGGACGTCGTTCGCGGAAGTGAAGTCGCGGATGCAGGAAGGGCAGAAGGGGATCTATTTCATCACGGGCGGGCTGGGTGCGCAGTTGCGGACTTCGCCGTTGTTGGAGATCTACAAGAAGAAGGACATTGAAGTTCTGATTCTGGATGATGAGATTGATGAGTTTGTCTTTGCCGGGATTGAGAAGTATGGGGATATCGAGCTGAAGGCTGTTAACAAGACTTCGGCGGGCGAGGATTTGAAGACCGAGGAAGACAAGGACAAGAGCGAGGATTTGAAGCCGCTGTTGGAGAAGTTGAAGACGGCGTTGGGCGGGAAGGTGAAGGACGTCCGCGCGTCGATGCGGTTGGCCGATAGTCCGAGCTGTATTGTTTCCGATGAAGACGAGCCGAGCATGAAGATGCGGCAGATGCTGCGGAGCATGGGGCAGGCGGCGGGTTTGCCCGATACGAAGCCGACGCTTGAGGTGAATCCGGACCACGAGATTGTGAAGAAGTTGCTGGTGGCCGGGGACGACTCGTTGGTGAATGACGCGGCGTATTTGTTGCTGGATCAGGCGTTGCTGATTGAGGGGATTGCGCTGGAGGACCCGGCCGGGTTTGTGCAGCGTTTGAACCGGGTGTTGGCTAAGGCTGTGTAGTTTTTGTTTGTCGGGGCCGCTCCTTTGGGGCGGCCCTCTTTCTTTTGGGGGTGCGGGCGAGGGTGGGTTTGGGGGACACGCTGGCGCATGTCCCCGTGGGTGGTTGGCTGCGTGGGGTGTTTGCTTAGGCGGTTGGGGGCGAGGGTTGGGTTTGGGGACACGCTGAAGCATGTCCCCGGAGGGGTGTGTTGCTGCGTGGGCGGTTAGGCGAGGAGGTCTTTGACGAGGTTGCCGGCGACGTCGGTGAGGCGGAAGTTGCGGCCGCTGTAGGGGTAGGTGAGGCGGGTGTGTTCGAGGCCGAGTTGGTGGAGTACCGTCGCGTGCATGTCGTGGACGTGCACCTTCTTTTCCACTGACTGGTAGCCGAATTCGTCCGTCGCGCCGTGGGCGTAGCCGCCTTTGAAACCGCCTCCGGCGAGGACCGTGGTGAAGCCTTCGTTGTTGTGGTTGCGGCCGTTTTGCACGTTGATGCGGCCGGCCACTTCGGTCCACGGGCGGCGGCCGAATTCGCCGCCGATGATGACGATGGTTTCCTTTAACAGGCCGGAGGTTTTCAGATCGCTGAGCAGGGCGGCGATGGGTTGATCGGCCTGGCGGGCGAGGCGGCGGTGGACGAGGATGTCGTGATGGGAGTCCCAGGGCTTGTCGTTGCCGGCGTAGACCTGGACGGCGCGGACGCCGCGTTCGATGAGGCGGCGGGCGACGAGGCAGCCGCGGGCGAAGTCGCCATCGCGGGTGGCCGATTTGATGTGCATCTCCTCGTTTTCATGCTGGTCGGCACCGTAGCGGGCGCGGGTTTCGGCGGATTCCTTGGCGATGTCGAAGGCTTCGAGGGCTTCGGCCTGCATGCGGTAGGCGATCTCCATGGACTGGATACGGCCTTCGAGTTGGGCATCGCCGCCGCGGTTGGCTAGCTCCATTTTGTTGAGCTTTTGCCAGAGTTCGACTCGGCGCTTCTGATCGGCCGCGTTGCCGTTGCGGTCGCGGATGTGCTGGATCATCTTCTCCGGATCGGACTCGTCGGCGGGGACGTAGGTGCCCTGGTAGGCGGCGGGGAGGAAGGACGAGCTCCAGAGCTGGGGGCCGACATCGGGGACGCCGGCGCAGAGGGCGATGAAGCCGGGGAGGTTGCGGTTTTCGCTGCCGAGGCCGAAGGTGGTCCAGGCGCCCCAGGAGGGGAAGCCGGGGATGACGCGGCCGGAGTTCATCTGCATCATGGCCTGCTGGTGGGCGGGGAGGTCCGTGTGCATGGACCGGATGACGCAGAGATCGTCGGCGTGGGCGGCGGCGGTTTTGGCGAAGAGTTCACTGACTTCGAGGCCGGATTGGCCGTACTTCTTGAAGGCGAACGGGGACCGCATGACGGTGCCGCGTTCCTGCTTGGCGGCTTTGTAATCGCCGGGCATGGGCTGGCCGTGATACTTGGCGAGGGATGGTTTGGGGTCGAAGGTGTCGACTTGGGAAGGGCCGCCGTTCAGGAAGAGAAAGATGACTTGTTTGGCCTTCGGCGCGAAGTGCGGTGACTTGGGGGCGAGGGACGCCGATTCCGCCTGGAGGAGCTGGGCGAGGCCGATGGCGCCGAAGCCGTTGGTCATTCGAAGGAGAGCGTCGCGACGGTTCATTTGGGGATTCCTAGTTGACGAAGAGCAGTTCGTTGGCGCTGAGGAGGACCTGGGCATAGGCGCGCCAGTCGCCGGAGGCGGTGAACTCTTTGCCTAGCGCGAGTTCTTCATTTGTGGCGTTGCGGCCGTAGATGGTGCGGTAGGCCTGGTGGATTTTTTCGTCGGTGGCGCCGGTTAGTTTGGATGCCAGGGTGGTGGCGCGGGCGGCGAGGAATTCACCGTTGAGGAAGTAGAGTTGCTGGAGTGGCGTGGCGGTGACGATGCGTTTTTCGGCGGTGAGATTGGGGTTGGGGAAATCGAACAGGGCGAGAGTTCCGTCGAGTTTGCGGCGGCTGATCATGCCGTAGATGGACCGCTTTTTGTTGTCCGCTTTTTCGAGGGGGACGGGGTTGGCGCCGGGCGTTGCGTCGAGTTCGCCGCTGACTTGGAGCAGGGTATCGCGCATGGCTTCGGCATCGAGGCGTTGGCGGTTGGCGCGCCATAGGAGGCGGTTGTCAGGGTCGACTTCCTGGTTCTTTGCGTTCTGCTCGGCGGAGCGCTGGTAGGTTTCCGAGAGCATGATGGCGCGGTGGAGCTTTTTCATCGACCAGTTGTTGGCGATGAATTCGCTGGCGAGGTGATCGAGCAGGGCGGGGTGGCTGGGGGTGTCGCCCATGCGGCCGAAGTTGGAGACGGTGCGGACGATGCCTTCGCCGAAGTGGTGCTGCCAGATGCGGTTGACCATGACGCGGGCGGTGAGAGGGTTGTCGGGGCTGGCGATGGCTTCGGCGAGTTCGAGGCGACCGGCGCCTTTGGTGAAGGGTTTGGGTTCGTCTTTGGAGAGGATGGACAGGAACGCTCGGGGTGCTTCATCGCCTTGATTTTCGGGTACGCCGCCGATGGCGATGCGTTCGTTGATGGGGGTGGGATTGTCCTTGATGACGTGGGCGAAGGCGTACTGCGGCGGGAGGGCGGATTGGAGATCCTTGAGCTCGGCGCGCATGTCGTTCAAGTAGTTTTTCCAGCGGCCGGTGAGGAAGCGTTCGATGGTGCCGTCGGAGGTGTAATAGCCGCGGTTGGGGCCGAACCAGAGGACGCCGTCTTCTTCCTGTTTGAACTCGCGGCCGTAGAAATCGTTGAAGAAGAGATCGCGCCACATGAAGTAGCGGTCGGGCGGGAGGGCGTAGGTTTCGCCTTTGACGTTGTCGGTGTTTTTGGTGCCTTGCTGGAGGTTCTTTTCGTCGACCTTTTTGCGTTCGGCGAGGACGGCTAACGCTTCCTGGCGGAACTTGGAGAGATCGAAGTTTTCGTTCTGCCAGCCGTGGAGGTAGGTGTTATCGACGGGGCCGGTTTTGAGGTATTTGGTCCAGCGGGCGAGGACTTCGGCGTCGAGGCCATCGGTGGGGGCTGATGGGTTGCGGACGGCGCGGATGTAGCGCGGGGATTCGCTGGCGAGCATTTCGGCGAGTTCTTCGGCTTGGGCTTTCAGGAAGGCTTCGATGCGTTTTTTGACGTCGGTGATTTTCTTGTCCTGGGCTTTGTAGGCCCTGACCTGTCGGCGGGGGCGAGCTCGAATTCGCCGCGTTTGGTGGAGCTGAAGACGCCTTGGAGGGCGTAGTAGTCTTTGGTTGGGATGGGGTCGAACTTGTGGTCGTGGCACTGGGCGCAGGCGCCGGTGAGGGCCATGAAGCCGCGGGTGGTGACGTCGACACGATCGTCGGTGAGTTCGGGGGAGAGGCCGTAGAAGCCGAGGCCGATGGCGTGTTCTTTGTTGTCGAGTTGGTCGCCGGCGATTTGGGCCTTTACGAACTGGTCGTAGGGCATGTCTTTATTGAAGGCGTCGATGACCCAATTGCGGTAGCGGAAGGAGTTGGGGTAGGGGAGATCGACGTCGGAGTCCATGCGGTCGTCGGAGTAGCGGGCGACGTCGAGCCAGTAGCGGGCCCAGCGTTCGCCGTAGTGTTTGGAGTTGAGGAGCTTGTCGACGACTTTGGCGAAGGCGGTGGGGGACTTGTCGTTTTCGAAATCGCGGACTTCAGCGAAGGTGGGGGGGAGGCCGGTGAGATCGATATAGGCGCGGCGGATGAGGTCGCGGCGGGTGGCGGGTTTGTTGGGGGTGAGTTGTTTGGTTTTGAGTTGCTCGTTGACGAATTGATCGATGTTGCCGGGCGTTTTGGCGATGGGTTGGAAGGCCCAGAATTTGCGCTGTTCGGCGGTGATGACGTATTTGCCTTTGCCGGTTTGGGTGGTTTTGACTTCGGGCCAGAAGGCGCCGGCTTTGATCCATTCGGTGAGCACTGCGATTTCTGAGTCGGGCATGCGGGGGGCGCCGAGGGGCATCTTCATCTTGTCGTTGGTGTGGGCGACGGCTTGGATGAGGAGGCTTTCTTCGGGCTTGCCGGGGACGACGGCGGGGCCTGTTTTGCCGCCTTTGAGGAGGCCATTGCGCGAGTTGACGGCGAGGCCGCCGAGGGGGGCGGTGGAGTGGCAGCCGTAGCAGCGGTTGGCCAGGATGGGCCGGACTTTCATCTCGAAGTTTTCGGCGGCCGTGTCCGGCGCGGCGAACAACGGGGCCGCGCAGAATAGTAGGGCTAAACGCATAGGCATGATGCTATCAAAACGTTGGGTGGGTATAGTGTGGGGTATTGGGGCCGGGCGGGGGCGTCTTTTCATGTGACGGGTTGGGGGCGGAGCGGACGAAGGAGTGGGCGCTGGCGGGGCGGATTTGTTGGTGCTGGTTGGAGTTGGGGTGATGTTGGAGACTGGTTTGCGGGAGCGGGCGAGGGTGCTCTTTTTTTGTGCGGCCGCGGTGGCGTTGTATCATGCGTTTTTGGAGCGGGGCGTGGCGGCGGAGCGGCCGTTTGTGGGGAATTGGTTGTGGGTGACTACGGTTGTTGATCCGGATGGGTATCGGTTGGGATTTGAGAGTCCGGCGGCGGAGGCGGTGTATGGGGGGT
>JBIKOG010000164.1:0-17206 GCA_044358225.1 Bryobacteraceae bacterium
CGCCGCCCGCGAGAGGGAGGAGATAAAACGCGCGATCCGAGGGGAGCTGCCGATGGTTCCCAGCGGGCCTCCGATACCGATCCTATATGTGCAAATGGACGGAACCGGAGTGCCCGTGGTGAAAAAGGAAACCGTGGGCCGGAAGGGCAAGACCGATGGGCAACCGGCCCATACGCGGGAGGCCAAATTGGGGTCTGTGTTCACGCAATCCAAATGGGATGACGAAGGCTACGCCATCCGCGATCCTGATTCGACCACTTACACTGGCGCCATCGAGCCTGCTGAAGAGTTTGGGAACCGCATTTATGTGGAAGCTTGGAAACGAGGTTGGAGCCGCGCCGAAAAAAAGGTTGTGATCGGCGATGGAGCCGAATGGATCTGGAATATTGCCGTGCAACACTTCCCCGGCGCGATTCAGATTGTCGATCTATTTCACGCCCGCCAACACTTGTGGGAACTGGCGCGCAAACTGTATCCCAACCACGAAGCCGAACAGAAACGCTGGATGACGATTCACCAGAACATGCTGGATGAGGGCCGGATCGAGGAGTTGGTGGCCGCGCTCCGTTCTATCGACTCATCGAATCCGGAGTTGGCCGAAAAGATCGGCAAAGAGGCCGCTTACTTTGAAAACCACATCGAACGCATGCGTTACCCAGAGTTCCGCCGCCAGCATCTGTTCGTTGGCTCGGGCGTTATCGAGGCAGGCTGCAAAACCGTAATCGCTTCCCGCTGCAAACAATCGGGAATGTTCTGGACGAAGCGCGGCGCCAACGCCGTTCTGGCCCTCCGTTGTTGCGACAGCAACGGCCGATTTGAGGATTACTGGGAGAGCCGCGCTGCTTGACTACCACTTTTATGTCGCACACCCGGGAGAAGCCATCGCCGTGGCCGAGGCGGTTGCATTCAGTGAGGGTTAATTCGATGGAGGCGGGGCCGTGGGTGGCGGTGAAAACTTCGTTGACGCGGGCGGCAAAGGTGTCGTAGTTCAGGGAGCCGAGCATAGGAATTTATCCGCTCATTGTAGCAATGAGCGGGGTGATTCCCGCAGCGGAAAGAGAGGGTTGCGCTGGGGTCTGCAATCTGATGGGAATAGAAGGAGGCATTCCAAATGCCAAGAACATCTTCTTTGTGCGGATTGGCGCCGCTGGCGTGGAGTTTGTTTGGCGGTGCGATGTGGGCTGGGACGATTGTCGGGTTTGATCGATCTGATTTCGCCCTTCCCAACAGCCTGTTTTCGATTGATCCGCAGAGCGGCGCCGTTGCCGTGATTGGAGCGGGCAACGGGGTTGCGCTGAGCCAGGGGCCGGTGGGTGGCACGATTCTGTATTCAGTTGGGCTCAACGTGATTGAGCTAAACGTTGGCACGGGACAAAGCCGGGCCTATCTGTGCCCAGGCGGGCACTGTGGTCCGATTAGTGATCACGCCTATGACAGCAGCACGGGGGCAATTTATGCGCTCAGCCAGCTGTACCCGCTTGGCTTGGGGTTCCCGAATCCGATAACGGGACTACTTCGACTCTACGATACCGGTGTGCCGTTTCCGGGAGTGCCAGACAGCACGCAGATTGGCTATGGGCTGGTGGGGCCGCTGGGTGTGGAGGGGATTACGACGATCGAATATGTGCCGGGGTATGGGCTGATTGGAACGGACGGCTACCAGGCGCTGTACCGGATTAGCGAGGTCTCGGGACAGGCGAGTCTGCTGGCGCCGTTGTCGATTGTGCTGCCGGTGGCGGGCGGAATCACGCCGATGAACGGGTTGGCCTATGACGGTGACACGGGGCGGTTGCTGGGGAGTGCGCCGTATGGGCAGGGCGATCCGGGGATCGGGCTGGCGCGGATCTATGTGATCGATTTCCGTATCGACCCGAACTCGAACGTCCTGTTCGCCACGGCGTCCTGGTTGAATGAATCGCCGCCGAACCTGACTGGGATTGCGGCGGTGAACGGGGTGCCGGAGCCTGGCGCGATGTTGCTGGTTGGGATGGGGCTGGTGGCGATGGCGATGGCGGGGCGGCGGGGGGGATTTCGCGCGGTTCGGCGTGGCAGGCGAACCCGGGGAAACGGGTGATCTGACGCATTGGGCGCCCCACTTTGGCGGGGCGGCGGGTCCATCGCCTTTGTTTCCAACCGTTATCGATTGGGCCGTTACGTGCAAACGGTGAAGGTACATGAGGGCCGCCGTCAAATTCGTTTTCGCCGCCGTTCTGGCGGTCCTCCTGCTTTGCGCTCCGGTGGGAGCTTGCTGGGATTCGGCGCGGGCGGAGCACCCTTGTTGCCCCAAAAAGCCCGCGCCGCTTACCGAAGATTGCGCGCGGCCGGGGTGTGTTTACCTGGATACGCACGTGGTGGTGGATGTGGCGGCACCGGTGGCGGAGTTGGCTCCGGCGGTGGTTGTTGTGCAGAGGCCGGCGGGTGCTTGGGTTCCGGTGGCTGCGTTGGCGCCGCTTGCGCTGCGACAACGGGTGGTTCTGTACCGCCAATTATTGATCTGAGCAGGACATCTCCCTCCTGTTCGGTTTGTTGCATTCCTTTGTTCTGATTCGGGAGATGTTTTATGTTCGCCATTCTGGCCTTCGTATTGGCTGTTTGCGCGTTGGCTCAGCCGCCGGTTCCGCCTGATCCGTTTGCGGGGGTGGTTGAGAGGACCGCGCCTGTTGCTGAGGCTGCGCCGCGGTCTTGGGTGAAACGGCTGTTTTCCGAGAACTTCGGGTTTCGGCGAGAGGTGATGTCGCAGTTTTCTTCTGACCTTGAGGGCGGGACTTCGAGCCGGCAGTCGGTGGGGTTCGAGGTGTTGAAGAAGTTTTCTTCCGGGACTTCTACTTTCGCCAGTTTTAACTTTCAGGGACGGATGGTTCGGCGGGATGGGTTTATCCCGGTGCAGAACGATATGGAAGGGGAACAACGGCCGGGGTGGAAGTTTGAATATCACAACGTTTATTTGGACTTTTATAACTTGGGGGGCAAAGTCGGGCGGGTGAATCTGCGCGCTGGGCGGTTTTATGTGCCGTTCGGGTTGAACCTGCAGACCGATACGCATGGGCCGGTGATGCAGTTATCGAATGACCGGAACTTTGGGTTTGAGCGGGATTGGTATACGGGGTTGTGGGGGTCTTTGAACCGTCACTTGAACTATGACGCTTACTACATGGTGGGGTCTGGTTATGACCTGGCGTACCGGGGGCAGAAGGGGATGGGGGCGGGGCGGATCAGTTTAGCGAACCGGTATAGTTCGCGGTTCGGGCTGGAGGGCGGGGCTTCGGTGATGGCGGGGGAGCGGCTCATGATGATGGGGGCTCATGTTGTGAATACGCGGCGGTTTGGGGGGGATGGGCGGTGGCGGAGGGCGGTGCCGACGGGGTCTGTTGCGGTGACGGGGGAGTTCAGCGGGGGACGGGATGGACGGGCGGACGTGTTTATGCAGTTGGAGCAGGTGGAGTATTTGCGGGCGTCGCGGGGGTGGCGGGGCAGTATCGGCGGTTCCGGGATTCTGCGGGGGTGGATGATGCGGTGATCGGGGAGTTCAGCTGGTACTTCCGGAATGACGTGGGGAATTCGAATTTGCATTGGATGAAGGCGTATGTGGCCTATTCGCGGGCGCGGACGGTGTTGACGGTGCAGTATTACTTTTATCGGTGAGGAAGGGAAGTTATGAGTAAGTGGATCATTTTTTGTGCGTTGGTTTCGCGGGCTCTGTTTGGGGCGATTGGCTGTACGTTGAGTAACCCGGCGGAGGACTTGAAGTATTTGTATCCGGGGATGACCTCGTACAAAGAAGATTTGCGGGAATTTCCGCGGATCGCGAATGGCGCCACGCTGTTTAAGGGCTTGCAGGCGCGGCTGGGGAGTGATCTCGATCCGATTTACGAGACCTATGAGACGCCGTACACGGTCTACAGCGTGTTTCAGGGGACGACGAAGATTGGGATTGTGCACGGGGTGAACGTGCCGGGGAAGGGCGGGGTGATTCAGGTGTTTTTGTCCCTGGACCCGGGGACGGCAGTGGTGCAGAAGTTTTTCTTTCAGCGGTTGGAGAGCCCGGCGGCGAAGGCGCTGCGGGCGAAGGAGTTTCGGGACCAGTTTACGGGGTTGACGCTCGCCGATTTTTATAAGCATGACTACTACGCGGTGGCGGAGCCGGGGGCGCGGGCGGACCGGGTGGGGGCCTTGAAAGCGCCGGTGGTGGATGCGGGCGGGCGGCCGGATTATCTGGCGACGCTGCGGGGGATTCGGAAGAACCTGATTCTGCTGGACAGCTTTGTGTTTGGACAACGATTTGAGCCGTTTTTTGAACGGGCTAGAAAGGCGAAAAAGCAATGAAAACGATATTCGGGATGTGCGCGGTGATATTGGCGGTGGGCGGGTTTTTCCTGTGGAGGTCGATGCAGTTCTCGCTGGTTTCGGGGACCTTTATCGGGGCGCCGCGGACGGAGGTGGCGGTGTTGATTGAGAAGCCAAAGGAGTATGTGGAGAAGACGGTTTTGATTGAGGGCCAGGTGCTGCGGCAGTGCAAGGCGATGGGGTGTTTCTTCTTCTTTCAGGCGGGGGAAAAGCAGTTGCGGGTGGACCTGGAGCAGATTGCGATGAACGCGCCGATGCGGGAGGGGCGGGTGGCAAAAGTGGAGGGGCACATGGTGCCGTTTGGCAACGGCTATCAGCTGTTGGCGACCGCGGTGGAGTTTGAGTGAGGACCCTATGACGAAAGATCCGTTTGTGTTGGCGCGCTACTTTGCGCTGGCGGTGAAGAACCTGCGGCGGCGGATGATCCGTACGGTGCTGACGGTGGCCGGGGTGGCGCTGGCGGTGACGGTGGCCGTGTCGCTGGGCGGCTTCATGCTGGGCTACCGGGGGGCGATTGACCGGAGCATCGACATGCTGGGATTCCAGGTCATGATCATGGCCAAGGGGTGCCCGTACGAGGCCGCGACGATGATGCTGAAGGGCGGGACGGGGCTGCTGTACCTGCCGGCGGAGATTTACGCGCAGGTGCGGAATGACGCCGATATTGAGAGCATTACTCCGATTTTTGTGGGCGTGGCGGCGAAGCAGGGGAGCGGGATCCGGGATGACGCGGGGGAGAAGAATTTCCTGATCATCAGCGGGATTGAGGTGGCGAGTTACCAGGTGATGAAGCCGTGGATGCAGTTTAAGAAGGGTGCGGGGTATGACGGGGGGCGGTGGTTTGGGGAGGCGTCGCGGGGGGAGGTGGTGCTGGGTTTCGAGGCGGCCGAGTATGAGCAGAGGAAGGTGGGGGATACGTTTTATGCGTCCATTACGCCGGCGGGGAAGACGGAGGCGGTGATGCATACGTTCAAAGTGGTGGGCGTGTTGGACCGGACGGGGACGCAGGACGATGGCACCGTTTTTCTGCCGATTGACGAGGCGCGGGGGTACTTTGGGCGGATGGGGGAGTTGACCATTTTGGGGATCAAGTTGAAGGAGTTCAGCGCGTACAAGATGGGGGCGTTTGAATCGCGGTGGTTGAAGCTGCCGGAGGTGCAGGTGGTGGGGTTGCAGCAGGTGAAGAGCACTCTCATCGGCCTGGTGGCGACGGCGCAGACGATGATTGCGGCGGTGGCGCTGATTGCGATTATTGTGGCTTTTATTGGGGTTATCAACACGATTTTGATGAGCGTGTATGAGCGGACGGCGGAGATTGGGATTATGAAGGCGCTGGGGGCGCGGCGGGATTCGATCTTCCAGCTGATCTGGCTGGAGACGGTGATGATTTGTTTGGCCGGGGCGGTGGTGGGGAGTTTGCTGGCGGTGGTGGGGTCGGAGTTGGTGGAGCGGGCGATCCAGAGCGTGGTGAATTTGGGAGTGTCGGGGTCGATTGTTCTGATCACGCCGGCGGTGGTGGGGTGGGCGGTTTTGGGGGCTGTGGTGCTGGGCTTTTTTGCCGGGCTGTATCCGGCGTGGCGGGCGGCAGGGATGCGTCCGGTGGAAGCGATTCATAAGGGGAATTGACATGCTTATCGAAGGCTTTGGATTGACGAAACATTACCGGCGCGGGAGCGAGACGGTGAAGGCGTTGGATGGGGTGGATATCGCCATTGACGCGGGGGAGATTGTGGCGATTTTGGGGCCGTCGGGGTCGGGGAAGACGACGCTGATTAATTTGTTGTCTTGTTTGGACGCGCCGACGGAGGGGGTGTTGACGGTGGCGGGGAAGTCGGTGGCGGGGTTGAGTGAAGATGAGCTGGTGGAGGTGCGGCGGGGGGTGTTGGGGTTTGTATTTCAGGACTTTTCGTTGTTGCCGACGTTGACGGTGACGGAGAACGTGGAGCTGCCGTTGTTGTTTTTGGGGTTGAAGGCGGACGCTTCGCGGACGGCGGCTATTTTGGAGGCGGTGGGGTTGACGGACCGGGCGGGGCATTTGCCAAGGGAGCTTTCCGGCGGGCAGATGCAAAGGGTGGCGATTGCGCGGGCGTTGATATCGGGGCCGAAGATCTTGGTGGCTGATGAGCCGACGGGGAATTTGGATAAGAAGACGGGGGAGGCGATTATTGCGTTGTTTAAGAAGCTGGCGCGGGAGGAGGGGTTGGCGATTTTATTGACGACGCACAATACGGTGTTTGGGGAGGCGGCGGACCGGACGATTGTGTTGGAGGATGGGCGGGTGGTGTGGGAGAGCTAGGGCCGGACTAGTCATTGATGATGAGCTTGGCGCTGCCGGTAAAGACGCCGCCGCCATGATCGGACATGTCGCCGATGCGGACTAACGCTTTGTCTTCGCAGAAGACAGTCAGGGATCCGCTGGCGAATTGGGCGGGATGGGTGTTTTGGCGTTTGATGCGGGTCGTTCTTGCGAGAGGGATCTATGGTTGGGCAGATGCGCAGATCGTCGAGACGAGCGACAGGGGGTATAGGGGTCCCTGATTCAGAGAGCGGAAACGGCCCGCGGAAATTTTACTGAGTTCTGTTTTTGGGAGTTAGGAAAGATTTTTTGTTAGGAATTCGTGCGTTCTCGCATAGGTACTTGTCTGGCCGATTTGTGACGGGCCGGGACGGACCAGGAGGAGCACACGAAGATGCAATGCAGCCATTGTGGAAAGCATGTTGACGCAGGAGAGGGGTTCTGCGGGGAGTGTGGCGCGCGGATGCCGGCGGTGGCGCCGGCTGGGGCGGCGGGGGGTGGCGTAGCCGTCGATAACCCGACGCTGGAGGCGCTGGTGCGGGTGACGCGGGTGGGCCAACAGATCCGCGATACGCCGATACCGGGGGAGCAGAAGGAGGCGTTGCGGCGGACGGTGATCGGGGTGGTGGCGTTTTTGGTGGCATCGGTGGCGGGGATCTACGTGACCGATGGGTTGGACAAGGTGTCGGTGAAGCTGGTTGAAGAAAAAGAGAAGCGGCGCATCGAGAAGGAAGAGGCGCGGATGCTGCAGGAGCGGGTGGCGGAGTTGCGGCGGGTGGTGCCGGCGGAGCAGTTCGAGAAGCTGCTGAAGGCCGCCGGGAGTGAGAAGGAGTTTGTCCGGCGACTGCGCCGGAATTGGAACGGAACGTACTTTTTGGAGGGGAACTAATCCTATGTTTCGAGAACTGATTACCCGATGGGCGTGGTCGACGCAGCCGATTGATGGGATGGTGCTGTTTCCGCCGAACCACGACGGATCGACCGAGGCGATGGCGCGGGAGGTGTTCCACCGGATGGTGGCGCGGCTGGCGGCGATCGAGGTGTATTACCGGCAGTGGGTGATGCTGTGGGCGGCGCTGGCTTTTTCGTGGATTGTGGGGGGGATTCCGATTTTTGGGCGGGGGCAGGGGAGCGCGGCCGAGCCGTTGTTCAGCCCGCTGTACATGTTTCTGTTCAGCCTGGTGGGGCTGGTGGTGGTGTTGCCGTGGCTGATGAAGGGGGTGGTGAAGCAGAAACACTATGTGGAAGCGCGGGACGTGGTGGCGCGGTGTTTTCTGCGGGAGATTCCGGCGGGGACGCCGGGGGATTTGCGGGATCCGTGGCGGCACAACTGGCTGACGGGGAACGGGCGGCCGTTGTCGTCGGAGATCACCGAGGGCGATGCGCGGAGCATGGAGATGCAGAAGCGGGCGATGTGGTGGCTGGCGTCGATTCTGGCATTGGCGCTGGCGCTGACGACGATGATGCATTTCACGTTCGCGGGGTTGCTGACGCTGGTGATTGTGGTGGTGAAGTGGCTGTTCGACACGAATCCGGCGAAGATGCGGCTGCGGGAGTTGGAGGCGCAGGCGCTGAGCGAGGGGAGCATGTACCTGACGGCGGGCGGGGAGAACTGGGCGGCGCTGGGGGAGAGTGCGCGACGGAAGCAGATTGAAGTGGGGATTGAGGAGGGCAAGCGGGGGATTCCGCTGGCGGTGATTGGAACGACGACGGGGCTGCTGTCGGCTCGGGGCGACAACTATGCGCCGACGGGAGGGCTGGGGTATGCGTTCAGCATGACGGACCTGTTGACGCACACGCTGGTGTTTGGCGGGACGGGATCGGGAAAGACGTCGGGGGTGTTGCGGCCGCTGGCGTACCAGGTGGCGGAGTGGAACGGGACGGGGATGGTGGTGATGGACGGGAAGGGGGCGTTGCCTGGGGAGTTGAGCCAGTTGCGGGGGATGCGGGTGATCCGGCCGGATGATCCAGGGTTGCGGGTGTCGCTGCTGGGGCAACTGCGGCCGGAGCAGGTGGTGAACACGATTGTGGAGATTCTGGAAGGGAAGCAGGCGAAGGGGGAGCGGTTCTTCATCGACAGCGGGACGGCGCTGCTGCGGCGTGCGGCGGTGCTGGCGCAGGCGGCGGGAGGCGGGTTATGGACGCTGACGGCGATTGGGCGGGTGGCGGCGGACGCCGAGATCCGGTATGAGGCCGTGAAGGCGGCGCCGGAGGAGATGGACGACGACCCGATTTTCCAGGACGCGCTGGCGTATTTCAAGTACGAATGGGACCCGTTGGACGAGCGGACGAAATCGAACGTGCTGGCGACGGCGATGACGTGGCTGAGCCAGATCACGGCGCACGGGGACTTGCTGCGGTGGGCGCAGACGACGGTGGAGGAAGATAACGCGGGTTTGCTGGAGCCGCTGACGGGTGGCCGGGTGGGGATTCTGGTGCCGAGCTACAAGTACGGGAAGGCCGGGGCGGTGGTGACGGCGTTGTTGAAGGCGCGGATCTACGCGGTGCTGAAGGCGCGGGCGGAGAACGGATGGCCGGCCGGCGCGACGCCGGTGGTGTTTCTGATCGACGAAGCGCAGGAGGTGGCGACGGACGACGACGCGACGATGCTGGCGATCGGGCGGAGCCTGGGGCTGGCGATGGTGGCGGCGACGCAGACGATCGAGGGTGTGGAGGAGAAGCTGACCAAGCCGGTGGCGGACAAGTGGTTGAACGTGTATGGAAACGTGATTGCGCTGCCGGGGCGATCTTTCCGGACGGATGAGTTTGTGACGAAGCGGCTGGGGAAGATCTGGAGCGCGAAGGTGGAGCGGGTGGAGGGATTGACGGTGCGGGACGCGATGAAGAGCGAGACGCTGACCGGGGCGCTGGCGGCATCGCGGACGCAGGAGAGTATGCGGCGGTGGATTGGGCCGGGGATGTATGGGATGGGCAGTGCGCGACGGGGGCGGTTTACGAATCAGCTGTCGCGGCTGTTTGGTTCGGAGGGGGATTCGGGGCGGAGCCAGTGCCACGTGGGGGTGCATGAGCTGGTGGAGGCGTCGGAGGTGGGGACGTTGTTGGCTGAGCCGAATACGGCATTGGTGGTGGGATACCGGGCGCGGGTGCCGCGCCGGGATGTGGTCCGGCTGTCGCCGGTCTATTAAAAAGACGGATTCGAAAGAGAGGAATATTTATGAGCAGAGGACAAGGTGGTAGCGGTGGTGGTGGTGGTGGAAAGGCGCCGAGCGCGCCGAGCCAATCGAGTGCTCCGGCGCCGTCGGCGGGACCGTCGAGCCCGAAGTTGGGACGGAGTGGGGCGCAACAGAATGCGTCTCCGTCGCCGACATCGAAGCCGGTGTCGCGGGGGGATTTGAATCCGCAGGCACAGTCGGCGGCGCAGTCGGCGGGGCGGGACTTGCATTCGAAGGGTGTGGCGCAGACGAACAGTACGGCGCCGAACACTGGGGGGTCGAAGCCGAGTGACCCGACGCAGCAGGCGAGAGGGAAGTCGTTACAGGGGCCGGAGCGGTGATGTGAGCTGGTGGAGGTGCCGGCGGCGGGCGGGATGTGGTCCGGCTGTCGCCGGTCGATTGAGGGACGGATTGGAAAGAGAGGACTGATTATGAGCAGAGGACAAGGTGGAAGTGGTGGTGGTGGTGGATCGGCGCCGAGTGCGCCGTCGGGATCGAGTGCTCCGTCGGCATCAAGTGCTCCGTCGAAGCCGGCGGCACCGAGCCAATCGAGCGCACCGTCGCCATCCAGTGCTCCTTCGCAGGCGAGCGCCAGTACTCCGTCGAAAGCGAGCGCACCGTCGCAGCCCGCGCCATCGAGTCAAGCCAGCGCGCCCGCGCCATCGAGCGCACCGTCTGCTTCGAACGCGAACCGGGGGGCGGGTCAGCAGAGTGCGTCTCCTTCGCCGGCATCGAAACCGGTGTCGCGGGGGGATTTGAATCCGCAGGGGCAAACGGCGGGGCGGGACGCGAAGGCGCAGGGTGTTTCCCAGACGAGTAGCGCGTCGCCGAAGCAGGGGCAGAGCGCGAGCAACCAGATCTCGCGGACGGATGGGGGGCGGACGTCGGAGATGACGTACAGCGCGGATCAGATGAAGAATCCGAGGCAGACGCCGGAGGGGCGGAGCGCCGACGCGAAGGCGCGGTCCGGGACCTTTGCGGAGACGGGGCGGGATGCGTCGCACCGGCACTCGCTGTCGGGCAATGCGCCGGCTGGGGATAAGGGCAACTTGTATGCCGGGAACTCGATCCAGAACCGGGCGGGCGGGACGAAGCATGCGATGGAAAAAGACCGGGACGCACAGGTGAAGGCGGATCCGTCGGTCTCGGTGAAGGAACGGTCGACGATGCTGCAGAAGGATGGTAGCGGGAAGCCGATTGCGGAAAAAGTGGAGCAGTCGACGTATCGGGACGGGAAGGCAACGGGGGAGAAGCGGGAAGTGATTTTCGGGAACTTTTCCTCATCGTCGAGCCGGCATGCGGACGCGGCGAAGGCGCAGGGACAGTAGCCGGACAAGAAAGAGATGTCGCGGCTGGTGAAGGTGGACCGGGACAATCTGCGGGCGCAGGGGAACGGGACAACGAAGCCGTCGCAGGCGCAGACGAAGGAGAAGGGCGGAAGGGAGATATAGGGTATGGCACATTGTGGCCGGTGTGGAGCGGTACTTGGGGAGGGAAAGAAGTTCTGCGGGGGGTGCGGTGCGCCGGTGGCTGTGACGGCGGCCCCCGTGCCCGTGCCTCCGGTGACGGTTGCGAGCGGGAAGAGCGCGGCGGTTCCGGTGATGTGGGTTGCGGGTGCGGTTGCCGTTGTGGCGCTGCTGGGGGCGGGAACGTGGCTGGCGTATCCGGTGTTGTTGAAACGATTTCGGCCGGAGACGCCGGTCGCTACGGCCCCGGTGCCGGTGCAAGCGCCGGTGGAGCCGCCCTCGACCGCCATACCGCCGCCCGCCCCGGAGCCAGGGAAGGAGCCAGAGGCGCCAGCGGTGCAGCCGCCAGTGACGGTGGCTCCGCCGGTGGATCGGGGAGATGGGGGCCGGGAGGCGGAGGCGCGGCGGAATGCGGAGCGGTTGGCGGCGGAGCGGGCTGCTTCTGAACGGGCCGCTGCTGAGCGTGCGGCTGCCGATCGGGCCGCGCAGGAGCGGATGGCGGCGGAACGGGCCGCGTCCGAACGGGCGGCGGCTGACCGGTTAGCGCAGGAGAGGTTGGCGCAGGAACGAGTGGCCGCGGAACGGCTGGCCCAGGAACGGGCGGAGCAGGCGCGGTTGGCGCGGGAGGCGGAAGAGAAGCAGCAGGCGGCGCGGCGGGCGGCGGCGGCCGGACCACGGTCGGGCGTGTTGACCTGGCAGGGGCGGCTGGTGAAGGGGGAGGTGGTGACGATTACGGGGACGAGCGCTTCGACGGGAGAGGTGTCGGGGGTTGCGTTGCCGGGTGGGGCGGTGTTGTTGCAGTCAGGATCGGGGTGCACGGTGAGTTCGGCGCCGGTGCCATCGAGCGGATTTAAACAGTTCTCATTCCGGTGCAAACAGGCCGGAGCGGTGACGGCGGAATTTCAGTGGAACAAACCATAGGAGAGAAGACGATGACGAAGATGATTGCGATTGCCATGATGATGGCGCTGGGGAGCTTTGGGGAGACGGCGCCGTTGGGGAAAGAAGTGGGGTTCCGGGTGCAATTGAGCTCGGGGCTGAGTTCGCGGGAGAACCAGAAGGGAGACAAGATTTCGGCGATTGTGTTGGAGCCGGAGGCTTACAAGGGGGCGGTGTTGGAGGGAACGGTGGACGAGGCCAAGAGCAGCGGGAAGTTGAACAAGAGTTCGACACTGCGGTTCAGTTTCAGCACGCTGACGCTGGCGAACGGCGAGACCGTGGGGGTGCAGACGCAGGTGCAGGGGTACAAGAATTCGAAGGGGAAAGAGGGTCAGGATGAGGAGGGGAACCTGATTGAAAAGCGCGGGAACGCGGGGAAGGTGGGGGTTGGAACGGCGATTGGCGCGGGGATTGGGGCACTGGCTGGCGGGGTGAAGGGGGCGGCGATCGGAGCGGGGATTGGGGCGGCGGCGTCGGTACTGATGGTGTCGGTGGCGGTGAAGGGGCCGAGCGTGACGTTTGCGGCGGGGAGTGAGTTGGCCCTGTTGGTGACGGACCTGCGGTCGCGATAGGGCCAAGAGGCCCGGCGGTAGAGGGTGAGGGTGTAGTCTTCTTCACGGAGTTCGGCGATGAGGCGTTTGAGAAAGGCGGGGGCGGGGGCCGGGGGGAGTTTGGCTCCGGTGGGTTGCCAGGCGCCGCCGAGGGTGGATTGGATGGCGGGGGCGTCGGACTCCTTGATGATCAACGCGGTGACGGCGGATTGCTCCTCGGGGCGGATGGCGGGGAGGTATGTCGGCAGGAGCGGGCGGTTGCCGTTGGCGCGGAGAGCGTAGTAGGTTTTGAAGTCGGCGAGGACGGTTTCGCCTTGGGTGATGTTGGCTTTGAGGAACTCGTCGATGTGTTGCGGGTCGCGGGGGGACCAGGCGGTGGCGACGCCGGCGAGGCGGAGCGGGAGGCCGACGAGGGCGGCGAGGGTTAGGGCGGCGGCTGCGGCGTATTTTGTGGTTTGGCTGGAATGGCTGGCGATTTGGGCTACGGCCAGGAGGACCGGGAGGAAGATCATCCAGCTGTAGTAGATGGGGAACTTGCCGGCGAGATGGAGGGCGGCGGGGAGGAGGGTGGCGATTAGGGCTGTTAGGACGATGGGTTTGGTGGGTTTTTTCGTGGCCAGGATCGCGAGGGCGATGGCGAGGATGACGAAGCTTTTGTCGTGTGTGTAGATGGCCGGGAGCGCCTTTAGTTTTTCGGGGATGGAGTGGCCGATCAGGCCGATGGCGCTGGTGGAGGCGCGGAAGCCTTGCCAGACGTCGAGGGAACTGTAGAAGGCCCAGAGGCCGATGGCGCCGGCGGCGGTGCCGGTGGTTAAAGTGGCCGCGCGGGTTAGGGCGGGGCGGCCGTAGATGAGTGTTGCGAGGGTGCAGAGGACGAGGGTGGAGGGGATGAGTTGGAGGCCGGCGGCGGGGATTAGCAGGCCGATGGCGAAGAGGGGGAGGCCGCCTTTCTCCCAGAGATTGAGGGCGGCGGCGGCGAGGAGCATGCCGGTGACGTCGTACCGGCCACTGCGGTAGGAGAAGACCATGGCGTGGGCGGTGCAGAGGAGGGCAACTACGGCCAGGCGCCAGGGAGCGGTGATGGCGGTACGGCGGGTCCAGTTCCAGATTAGGAGGGTGAAGATCGTGAATAAGACAAGGTTGAGGCTGCGTTCGGCGAACAGGGTTGGGCCCCATAGCTTGAGCCAGGCGGCGAGGAGCATGGGGTAGAGGGGGACGTTGCCGGCCCAGAATTGGGTGGAGTCTTGCGCGAACCAGGCGGTGGAGGTGAAGCCGAGGCCGGAGGCGTAGTTGATGGCGGGGTCGGCGAATTGGATTTCGTCGACCCAGACGGAGGGGTAGCGGGAGAGTGTTAGGCCGTTGATTGCCAGGAAGGCCAGGAGGAGGAGGGCGAGGGCGCGGTGTTCGCGGGTCATTACGAGGCGACTCCGGGGATGGCGATGCCGCCGCGGGAGGCGAGGGCGAGAACTAGGGCGGCGAAGAGTGCGGCGGCCCAGGTGGTGCGGTCGAGTGCGGCGAAGAGGATGGGGTCCTCATTCATGGCGCCGCGGTGGGAGAGGATCCAGGCGCGGCTCATCCAGTAGAGATGCATGGGGACGATGAGCCAGAGCCAGACGGGCTGGTTGTAGAGGAGTTTGACGTTATCGCTGGCGATGTAGAGGGCCAGGACGAGGCTGGACATGTAGGCGGCGACGACGCCGAAGACGTTGACCTGGACGAGGTCCCAGGTGAAGTAGTTGCGGCCGGAGGCTTCTTCGCGGCTGGTGCGGAGGAGGTTGGAGAGTTCGGCGGAGCGTTTGAGGAAGGCGAGGGAGAGGAATTGGAAGACCGAGAAGGCCAGGAGCCAGACGGAGCAGAGGATGCCCGTGGCGGCGCCGCCTTCGACGATTCTTAGCGTGTACAAGATGGCCAGGGAGAAGACGTCGATGAGGAGTTTGCGTTTGAGGTAGAAGGTGTAGAGAAACGTGAGGCCGAGGTAGAAGGCGAGGACGCCGACGGAGGCGGGGCCGAGGAGGGCGGCGATGGCGAAGCCGGCGAGGGCGAGGACGGGGGCGGCGAGGAGGCCGAAGTGGATGGGGAGATCGCCGGCGGCGAAGGGGCGGCGGTGTTTGATGGGGTGGCGGCGATCGGCGGCGAGGTCCATGAGGTCGTTGATGAGATAGACGGCGGAGGCGATCAAGCTGAAGGCGGCGAAGGCTAGGGCGGCTTTGGCGAGGGCGGTTGTGTTGGTGAGGCCGTGGCCGGTGATGACGGGGACGAAGACGAGGAGGTTTTTGACCCAGTGTTTGGGGCGGAGGGCGCGGATGAGGGATTTGATTCTGTTGGTTTTGTTGGTGACGCGGGTGCCTTCGCGGGCGGCGGCCCAGACGGGGATATCGACGTCGGAATCGCCGATGTAGTCGAAGCCGGCGGGGCCGAATTCGGATTTTAGGCGGGCGGCTTTGTTGGCGCCGGTGAGGTTGACGCCGTCTTCGGTGGCGATGACTGAGTGAAAGATGCCGAGGTGGAGGGCGACGGCTTCGGCGAGGGCGCGGTCGGCACCGGTGGCGAGGACGAGGGTGCGGCCTTGTTGGTGTTCGCGTTCGAGGCGGGCGAGGAGGTCCTGGCGGTAGGGGAGGGAGGAGGGGTGGAGGCGGGCGCGGGCGGAGAGGTTGCGTTTGAGGCAGGCGCGGCCTTTGAGGAGCCAGAGGGGGAGGAGGAAGATGATCCACCACTGGCGTTTTAGGGCGGAGAGGAGGGATTCGGAGAGGAGGTCTGTGAGGATGAGGGTGCCGTCGAGATCGACACAGAGGGGGACCTGTTGGGCGGTTAGGAGTTGTTGCATTTTAGGCGGCCAGGGTTTCGATTCCGGCTCCCATTTCGACGGAGCGGGGGACGCGGAAGAGTTCGAGGAAGGCGGCGGCGGGGGCGGTGATGTTGGTGAGTTTGAGGCTGCCGCCGGAGAGGCGGAGGCGGGTGGCGACTTCGACGATGAGTTGGGCGGCGACGGAGGAGAGGGAGTGGACGGCGGAGAGATCGAGGACGAGGCGGCGGCCGGCGGTGGCGAGGGTGCGGAGTTCGCGGCGGAGGATATCGAGCGCTTTGCCTTGGAGGCTGGCGGAGCGGAGGAGGAGGACAACGTCGGCGTTGTTGGCGGCGGGGAAGTGTATGAGTTTCATTGCCCTTGGTAGGGCATGTGATGTGCCAAACGGGACGCTGTTTGTTTTTAACGGGTTGGGTTTTTTGAGGGGGTGGCTGGTGCGGCTTGGACCGGAACAGGGGTGGCTTGAAACGAAACAGGTTGGTTTGCGATGTGGTGGAGGGTGAGGGCGAGGGGTTCGTCGACTTCGTGGGTTAGGGCTTCGGTGGTGGCGCGGAAGGCGCGGGTGAGTTCGGGGGTGGTGAGGTTGGCGGGGAGGGTTGGTTCGAGGGTTTCCTTGATTGCGTTGGGGAGTTGATCGATGCCTTTGCCGTGGGCGGTGGGGAGCGAGTGGCGGAGGCAGAGGAGGGCGAGGAGTTGGTTGCGCATGCCGGTGAGCATGTGTTCGGCTTGCCAGGGTTTGTTGCGGGCGATGGCGGAGCGGACGTGGAGGGCATAGAGCCAGGCCATGCCGATTAAGGGTTCGGCTTGGGGTTCGGGTTGGGCGGCGGGTTCGTGGGCCTGGCCGAATTGGAGTTGGAAGGTTGGGGAGAGGGGGCGGAATTCGTTGGCGGGGACGAAGGCGAGATCGACTTGGAGGGTGTTTTTGAGGAGGAAGACGCGGTAGAGCCAGGGGCCGAAGTGGAGGTCCGTATGGCGGAGGGCGTTGTGGTGGGTGTACATGGTTTCGGTCCAGTCGGCGAGGACGGGTTCGAGGGGGGTGGTGTGGGCGAAGGCGAGATCGATGTCGGACCATTGATCTTCGGCGTTGACGGCGGCGGATCCGGTGATGGCGGCGGCGGTGATGCGGGGATCGGACTTGGCTTGTTCGAGGAGGCGGGCGCGGAGGGTGGCGCGATCGGCGGGGGTGAACATGGCTACGATTATTGTTGCTTATGCTGGGGAGATGCGAATTTTATTGATTTTGGGGTTGGGCCTGGCTGGGTTTGGGCAGGAGTGGACGGTTCTGATTAGCGGGGTTTCGGCGCGGTTGCGGGGGGTGAGCGCGGTGAATGAGCGGGTGGCGTGGGCGAGCGGGGCGGAGGGGACGGTGCTGCGGACGGCGGATGGGGGGACGACTTGGAAGCGGCTGATTGTGCCGGGGGCGGAGAAGTTGGACTTCCGGGATGTGGACGCGGTGGATGAGAAGACGGCGTATGTGTTGAGCATTGGGCTGGGGGGAGCGTCGCGGATTTATAAGACGCGGGATGCGGGGATGTCGTGGGCGATGCAGTTTCAGAACACGGATGAGAAGGCGTTTTTTGATGCCATGACGTTTTGGGATGCGCGGCATGGGATGGCGGTGGGGGATTCGATTG
>JBIKOG010000384.1:0-5149 GCA_044358225.1 Bryobacteraceae bacterium
GCGACGTGTCGGTGCCGAAGAAAACCACGGTCGGCTACTTCCGTCAGGATGTGGAGGAGATGTCGGGCCGCACGGTGCTCGATGAAGCCATCGCCGGCAGCGGCCGCGTGGGCGATCTGCACCACGAACTGGAAGCGCTGCAGAACGCGCTCGAAGATCCCGCGCGGTTTGACGAGATGGACAAAATTCTGGAGCGCTTCGGCGAAGTCCAGGAAGAGTACGAGCATCTGGACGGCTACTCGCTGGAGGCGCAGGCGCGCGAAGTGCTGCACGGGCTGGGCTTTCCGGACGTGCAGATCGATGGCGACGTGGGCGCGCTGTCCGGCGGGTGGAAGATGCGCGTGGCGCTGGCGCGCGTGCTGCTGGGCCGGCCCGACGTGCTGCTGATGGACGAACCGACGAACCACCTCGATCTGGAATCGATCATCTGGCTCGAACAGTTTTTGCGCGACTACAAAGGCGCGCTGCTGATGACGTCGCACGATCGGGAGTTCATGAATCGCCTGGTGTCGAAGATCGCCGAGATCGACGCGGGCGAAATCATTTCGTACTCCGGGAACTACGATTTTTACGAGCGCGAGCGCGCCATTCGCGAAACCAATCAGCAGGCCGCCTTCGCGCGCCAGCAGGCGATGCTGGCGAAAGAACAGCGGTTCATCGATCGGTTCCGGACCCACGCCGCCAAGGCCGCGCAGGTGCAGAGCCGCATCAAGGCGCTGGACAAAGTGGAAAAGATCGAGCTGCCGAAGCGGCGCGTCGTGGTGCAGTTTGACTTCAAGGCGCCGTCGCGATCGGGCGATCAGGTTGTGGTGATGGAAGACCTGAAGAAGGCCTATGGCAGCCGGGTGATCTACGACGGGTTCAGCCTGACGGTGCGCCGCGGCGAGCGGTGGGCGGTGATGGGCCGGAATGGCGCGGGCAAGAGCACGTTGCTGAAGATGATCGCTGGCGCCACGGAGCCCGATAGCGGGACCGTGCGGCTGGGCGCGAGTTTGAACATGGGCTACTTCGCGCAGCAGTCGCTGGACGTGCTGGCGGCGGATTTGACTGTGTTGGAACAGTTGCAGCGGGACTTCCCGACGGACAGTTTGGGCTCGCTGCGCTCGCTGGCCGGGGCGTTCCAGTTTTCGGGCGAGGACGTGGACAAGCGGATCAAGATGCTGTCGGGCGGCGAGAAGTCGCGGCTGGCGATGGCGCGCATGCTGTTTAATCCGCCGAACTTCCTGGTGCTGGACGAGCCGACGAACCACCTCGATCTGGCGACGAAGGAGATGCTGGTGAGTGCGCTGAAGGATTTCGAAGGCACGATGATCTTCGTCTCGCACGACCGTATGTTCCTGCGCGGGCTGGGGACGCGCGTGTTGGAGCTGGGCGGGGAGAGCGGCACGGACAAAGAGCCGCGCGTGTACCTGGGACCGTACGAGGAGTACGTGCAGTCGCTGGGCCACGAAGCGCCGGGCATCTACGCGTAATTCAAGATTTCTAAGGAACCTTTTGGTTGGTCGCGCGTACTTGCTACGTGACCAACCTTCTTGCCGACCTTCGATTCGCGGTGCGCACGTTGCGCCGGAGCCCGCTGTTTGCGACGGTGGCGATTCTGTCGCTGGCGTTGGGGATTGGCGCCAACACCGCGATCTTCACGCTGCTTGATCAGGTGTTGTTGCGGAAGCTGCCGGTGAAGGATCCGGAGAGCTTGGTGATGCTGTACCAGCGCGGGGCGCACAACGGCAGCAACATGGGCGACCGGATGCAGTCCTACCCGATCTACAAAGACTGGCAGACGAAGGCCGCGCCGCTGGCCGAGGTGCTATGCCGGCGGTTGGTGAACACGTCGGTGAGCGTGGACAACCAGACCGAGCGGGTGGACGCGGAGATGGTGTCGGGCAACTACTTCACGATGCTGGGCGTGGGCCCGGCGGCGGGGCGGGTGTTCAGTTCCCAGGAAGATGACCAGACGTACGCGGGGCACCCGGTGGCGGTGTTGAGCTACGACTACTGGGTGACGCGGTTCGCGCGGGACCCGAAGGTTGTTGGGAAGAAGATCCTGATCAACAACTACCCGATGACCGTCGTTGGCGTGTCGGCGGAGGGGTTTGCGGGATTGGATCCGGCGAAATCGCCGCAGGTGCGGGTGCCGATTTTGATGAAGCCAGCGATGGTGCCGGAGTGGACGTTCTTGGAGATGGACGACCGGCGGACGCGGTGGGTGCAGGTGTTCGCGCGGTTGAAGCCGGGGTACACGCCGGAGAGCGCGGTGGCGCCGTTGCAGGGGCGGTTCCAACAGATCCGGCAGTACGAGATGACGGAGGCGAAGGCGAAGGATTGGTCGCAGTACGCGCGGGACCAGTTCATGAAGGGCACGATCAACGTGGACCCGGCGGCGACGGGGTATTCGAATTTGCGGAATGACTTTTCGAAGGCGCTGATTGTGTTGATGTGCATGGTGGGGCTGGTGCTGCTGATTGCGTGCGCGAACGTGGCGAATCTGCTGATTGCGCGGGCGTTCGCGCGGCAGAAGGAGATTGCGGTGCGGCTGTCGATGGGCGCGACGCGCGGGCAGTTGATCCGGCAGTTGTTGGTGGAGAGTTTGCTGCTTTCGTTTGCGGGGGGCGCGGCTGGCGTGGGATTGGCGATTGCGATGACGCGCGGGCTGTTGGCGCTGGTGCCGACGGAGGGGAATCCGCTGTTGTTGAAACCGGAGCCGGACTTGCGGGTGATGGCGTTCACGCTGGGGTTGACGATGTTGACCGGTGTTTTGTTTGGGCTTTTGCCGGCGTTGCGGGCGAGCCGGCCGGATTTGTGGGGGACGTTGAAGGACACGGTGGGGTCGATTGCGGGGGCGGGCGGGTCCTTGTATTTACGCAAGGGGTTGGTGGCGGCGCAGGTGGCGCTGAGTTTCCTGTTGCTGTTTGGCGCGGGGCTTTTTGTGCGGAGTTTGCAGAATTTGCAGACGACGGATACGGGGTTTAAAGATATCGACAATCTGGTGACGTTCCAGGTGTCGCCGGCATTGAACGGGTATGACGAGCCGCGGACGGTGCAGTTTTACCGGGATTTGTTGGAGCGGATTCGGGCGGTGCCGGGGGTGCGGGCGGCGTCGCTGGCGTCGGTGCCGGTGTTGCATGGGTGGGAGTGGGACAGCAGTTTGTCGGTGGAGGGGCACCAGTCGAAAGACGGGGAAGACATGCAGGGGTTTATGAACGCCTTGTCGCCGGGGTACTTCGAGACGATGGGCATTGGGCTGTTGGAGGGGCGGGACTTTGCCAATCGGGACTTGCTTGAGAAGCCGAATGTGGCGATTGTGAACCGGACGTTTGCGGAGCACTATTTTGGGGAGAAGAGTGCGGTGGGGCGGCATATCGGGTTTGGCGGCGCGCCGGGGACGAAGCTGGATATTGAGATTGTGGGGGTGGTGGCGAACACGTTGTACGAGGGGCCGCGGGAGGGGTTGCGGCGGCAGGTGTATCTGCCGAATTGGGGGAATGGAGGCGTGGCGTTTTATGTGCGGGCTGGGATGGGGTCGGCGTCGGTGTATGGGGCGGTGCGGGGCGCGGTGAAGGGCTTGGACGCTGCGATACCGGTGTATGAATTGAAGACGCTGGGGGACCAGTTGGACCAGCGGTTGTTGACGGAGCGGCTGATTGCGTTGTTGTCGGCGGGGTTCGGGATGTTGGCGACGTTGTTGGCCGGGGTGGGGTTGTATGGGGTGATGGCGTTTGTGGTGGCGCGGCGGACGAAGGAGTTGGGGGTGCGGATTGCGCTGGGGGCGCAGCCGGGGGCGGTGTTGTGGCTGGTGATGCGGGAGGTGCTGGTGTTGTTGGGGATCGGGTTGGCGGTGGGGGTGCCGTCGGCGATCGGGTTGGGGCAGTATGTGTCGGCGCAGTTGTACGGGGTGAAGGCGAATGACCCGTGGATGGCTGGGTTGACGGTGGCGGTGTTGGCGGTGGTGGCGGGGTTGGCTGGATTCATTCCGGCGCGGCGGGCGAGCCGGATTGACCCGATATTAGCGTTGCGGTTTGAGTGAGCGGAGGGCGAGGAGGGCGGCGGCGGTGAGGACCCAGGTGGCGGGTTCGGGGACCGGGGTTTCGGCGCCGAAGGCGATGTTGTCGAAACCGTACCAGGCGATGCCGTTGTTGCTGGTGAGGCGGGCGATGGGGATGTCGGAGATGAGGCCGATGAACTGGCCGCTGCCGGGCGGGGTGAAGGTGTCCGACCAGAGGACGTTGTTGGATTCGTCGTAGGCGGTGAGGAGGGCAGGGCCATTTTCGAAGAAGGTGCCGAAGAAGTCGAAGCCGAGGGCGGTGACGGTGATGGCGGGGAAGGTGATGGTGGTGGGGTCGCCTTCGGCGTTGTTCATGATGGCGAGGGAGGGGAAGCGCCTCCAGTCGCGGCCGGCGAAGATGGTTTGGGCGATTTCGATGCGGAGGCCGGGGGTGATGTCGCCGGGGGCGAAGACGGCGCTGTTGGAGAACTGATCGAGGACGGAGGGGAGGCCGGCGGCGGTGCCGGAAGCGAGGACGCCTTCTTCGAAGTCTTCGAAGTTGAGGTTGGCGGGGGCGGCGGCGTTGAAAGTGGGGCGGTCCGTGAAGACGAGGACGGCGGGGTGGGCGAGGGGGGCCAGGAGAAGGAGCGGGATGAGCTTGTGGGCGAGGGCCATTTGGGGGGCTATCGTCAGTTCCCGGGGGCGGCTTTATATTTTTGGACACACTTCGGGTGTAACTCGTCGTTTTTGGGGTTACATTACGGGCTGGATTTCGCCAGCGGGCGGGCTGTTGACGATGGTTGGGGCCGGGGCTGGAGCCGGGATTTCGGCGGTTTCGGACTCCGTTGGCGGCGGCGTTTCGGGCTCTTCGTTTGTTTTCAATGACTCTTGGGAGGGTCCTTGATTGGCTGCGAATTTCTTCAGGCGCATGATGTCGCGTTCTAATCTGCTTATCGTGCTTTGGTGGCGGTTGATTCTGACCTCCAGGCGGTAGACTAGCGAGCCGGGTTTGCAGGCTTCGAGTTCGGCTTGGAGGACTCCGCCGGTGTTCGAGTGGAGTTCGGCTAGTTCGGATCTTCTGACTAGCATTAATCTCGCTAGCTCCCAGTGGGCGAAGGTGAGTTCGTCGACTCGGGTGGCGATGTACTCGTCTTCGGGTTGCCAGTA
>JBIKOG010000024.1:0-56113 GCA_044358225.1 Bryobacteraceae bacterium
ATTCTGGTGAGCGACGGGTATCATATTTTCCGGGCGAAGAAGATGTTGGAGTCGCGGGGGTTACGGGTGTTTGGGTCGCCGCGGGCGATTAAGGCGGAGGCGGCGTGGCGGGATTGGTGGTTGTACGCGCGGCAGGCGGTGGGGTATGCGCTGTGGCGGGTTGGGGTGCCGATCTGACCCGGACTTTTCCTGGGACGGATTTTCCTGGTAGCACGGCCCTGTGGGAAAGCTGTGGGAAAGTTAGAGGCGGAAGAGGGCGCGGAGGCGTTTGGTTTGGACGCGGGAGACGGGGACTTCGGTGCCCTTTTTGTCGTCCATGCGGAGCTGGAAGCTCGATTTGAACCAGGGGATCACTTCGCGGATGCGGTTGATGTTCACGAGCCACGAGCGGTGGACGCGCCAGAACTGTTCGGGGTCGAGGCTGGATTGGAGCTCCTCGATGGTTTTGTAGGTCGACTCGCCTTCGAGGGTGGGGGTGACGACGGTGATGAGGCCGTCGTCGATGGTGGCGTAGATGATTTCGTTGGCGTCGACGATCCAGTTGCGGTTGTCGCGGCGGACGAGGACCTTGGTTTTGTAACCGCCGGGGGGGCGGGGGAGGTCGGGCTCGGTGGCGTCGAGCCGGGCGGGGCGGGAGGCGATGGCGCGGCGGGCACGGTCGAGGGTGGCGGCGAGGCGTTCCTTTTCGACGGGTTTGAGGAGATAGTCGAACGCTTCGACCTGGAAGGCTTCGACGGCGTAGTTATCGAAGGCCGTGGCGAGGATGAAATAGGGGAGCGGGGTGTCCTTTTCGCGCAGGCGGCGGATGACGCCGAGGCCGTCGAGGCCGGGCATCTGGACGTCGAGGAAGACGAGGTCGGGTTCGATGTCTTCGATGAGATCGATGGCTTCGAGGCCGTTGGCGGCGGTGGCGGCGACTTCGACTTCCGGGAAATCCTTGAGCAGATAGGCGAGTTCGTCGCGGGCGAGCGCTTCGTCGTCGACGATGAGGGCCGTCAGTATTTGCGTTGAGGCTGCCGCATTGCCGCGATTCGACATCCGGATGTTAGTATATCAAGTAGTCGTTTCAGGGCGGGCCTAGCGCATCCGCTGGAGTTATTCACATTGGGTCCGCGAAGAAAAGTTCTGGTGATTGGCGGCACGCTATTCATCGGCCGGAACCTTGTTTCCCGGTTGGTGAAGGACGGGCACGAGGTCACGATTCTCCATCGCAAACCGGGTCACGACCTGGGCGCGAAGGTGCGTGAACTGGTGGCCGACCGGAACGACGCGGCCGGGTTTGCAAAGGCGATTGCCGGTAAAGGGTTCGACGTTGTTTTCGACAACGTCTACGACTGGGAGCGCGGGACGACGTCGGCGCAGGTGGAGGCGACCGCTCGGGCATGCGGCGATAAGTTGCACCGGTATGTGTTTATCTCCAGCGTGGCAGCGTATGGCGGCGGGCTGAACCATTACGAGGGCGACGGTTTAGTGGCCGACGACCATCCGGACTTATACGCGCGCAACAAGGCGATGAGTGAGCGGGTGTTGTTCCGGTTGCACCAGCGCTATGGGTTTCCGGCGGTGACGCTGCGGCCTCCGTTCGTTTATGGGCCGGGGAATCCGTACTACCGGGAGCAGTTTTTCTGGGACCGGTTGCGGGATGGCAAGCCGTGGATTCTGCCGGGCGACGGGCGACGGTTGATGCAGTTCGCCTATGTCCACGACGTGGTGGCGGCGTGTACGGCGGCGATGGAGGAGCATGGCGCGGTGGGCCATGCGTTTAACGTAGCCAACGCGCGGTCGACGACGCAGGCCGATTTGCTGGGTGCGCTGGCGGAGGCTGCCGGGAAGCCGGCGGCGAAGACGGCGCAGATTATCCGGATGCCGCGCGAGTTGATCTTCCGGATGGGCGGGCACCCGATGGGTCCGAAGTTATATTTTGGGCTGTACTATGACCTGCCGCCGATTACGATGATGATTGCGAAGGCGCAGCGGATATTGAAGTTCAAGCCGACCGATTTCGCTGTGGGGCTGAAGGAATCGCATAAGTGGTGGAAGGCGTCGGGGCAGCGGGTTTCGCCGGACTACTCGTTTGAGGAGCAGTTGTGGGCGCGGGCGCGGATGGGCGAGTCGGGAACTTAGGGTCGGTTGTGGAGGGTGGCGTCTGGGGACACCCGGGAAATCGCTGATTCGCGGGCGGGTACGGCGTCTGGGGACACCCGGCCTGCGCGCTGCGCGCTTCGGCACGCGGGTGTCCCCGTGGGAGTCGTCGCTGCGGGTGGGGTCGCGTCGAGAGGGTCCGCGGCGGGTTAGTGGTCGCGGGCGGTGACCAGTTCGGTGACGCTGAAGAGGGCGCGCTGGTAGGGGGATTCGGGGAAATCGCTGATCAGCGTGCGGGCGCGTTCGGTGAAGTGCTGGGCGCGCTCCATGGCGCGTTCGATGCCCTTGTACTTCTTCAGGATGCCGGTGATCTCGTCGAAGGTGACGCTCTTGTAGTCCTGTTCGCGGAGAACGGTGGCGATCTTTTCGCGTTCGACAGGGGTTGCGTCCTGGAGGGCGTAGACGAGGGGGAGGGTGACCTTCCCTTCCCGCAGGTCGTTGCCGACGGGTTTGCCGAGGATCTTTTCGCGAGAGGTGAAATCGAGCACGTCGTCAACGAGTTGGAAGGCGATGCCCAGGTTCCAGGCGAATTCGCCGAGGCGGGCTTCGTCGGCTTCGCTGGCGCCGCCGGTCATGGCGCCGAGGCGGGCACAGATGCTGAAGAGGCTGGCGGTTTTGCGGTCCACCAGTTCCATGTAGTCGGTTTCGCTGATGTTGATGCGGCCAAGACGTTCGAGCTGGAGCAGTTCGCCCTCGACCATCAACTGGGTGAGGCCGATTAGCAGATCGAGAATGCGGAAGTTGCGGGCGCGGACGGCCACCTGGAAGGCCTGCATGTAGAGCCAATCCCCTGAAAGCACAGAGGTTTGGTTGCCCCAGAGCGCGTTGGTGGAGGGCTTGCCGCGGCGGGTTTCGGCGGCGTCGATGACGTCGTCGTGGACCAGAGTGGCGGTGTGGATCATCTCGACGACGGCGGCCATGGCGATGGCGGTGTCGGTGAGAGGGGCGAAGAGCTGCGTGGACAGCAACACCAGAGTGGGGCGGAGGCGTTTGCCACCGCTCGCCTGGATATGCTTATTGATAGCCGAAATCGCTTCTACTGAAGCGACTGACTCCAGGCGCATGACCTCTTCTACCCGGCGCATATCCTTGTCAACGAGGTTAAGGATCTCGCGGGCCGTTAAGGCTTGACCAATACGGCTCATTCCCATGAAAAATCCCAGTGTATCGCAGTCAGCAAGTCTTTCTACCTATTCAGATGCCGTCGCGGGGAAAAGACGTGCGAAATTCTCACTGGTGTGGCGGGCCAGTTCGGCGGGTTCGATGCCAAGATGAGCGGCCAGCATCTCTCCGGTGTGGACGACATAGGCCGGTTCGTTGCGTTTTCCACGGAACGGGACCGGGGCAAGGTAGGGGCAATCGGTTTCGACCAGCATGCGGTCGAGGGGAGTGATTTTGGCGGCTTCGCGAACTTCGGGGGCCTTCGGGTAGGTGACGACACCGGAAAAACTGATGGTGAAGCCGAGGGCAAGCGACCGTTCTGCTTCGGCGGGGCCGCCGGTGAAGCAGTGCATGACGCCGGGGAGGCCGGAGGGGGCCCAGTGCTTTTCAATCAGGGCGAACGTGTCGTCCCAGGCTTCGCGGGTGTGGATGAGAATGGGCTTGCCGGTTTCAACGGCGATTTCCATCTGTTCGATGAAAACGCGCTGCTGGACGTCGCGGGGAGAGAAATCGTAGTGGTAGTCCAGGCCGATTTCGCCGAGGGCGACGACGCGGGGATGCGCCATGCGGTCGCGGAGGGTGGGGGCGCAGTCAGGCGTCCACTTGGCCGCGTCGTGCGGGTGGACGCCGGCGCTGGCCCAGAGGAAGGGGTATTTTTCGGCGAGACGGATGGCGACGTCGAGATCGGGGGGCCCATCGCCGGTGCCGATGCCGAGCATTTTGGTGACGCCGGCGGCGAGGGCGCGATCGATCACCGCTTGGCGATCTTCATCGAAGCGGTGACCGTCGAGGTGACAGTGGGAATCGATCCACATTACTTGAGCCGCGCGCCGATGGGGACGTGCTCCAGGAAGCCGGCGAGGACGGGCTTGCCGCCTTCGAGCGAGGCGGCGACGATCATGCCGCGGCTTTCCAGGCCTCGGAGCTTGCGGGGGGCGAGATTGGCCACGATGACGACCTTGCGGCCGACCAGCGTTTCGGGCTCGTAGGCGAGAGCGATGCCGGCGACGATGGTGCGCGGTTCGGGTTCGCCGATGTCGACTTTGAGGTGGAGGAGTTTATCGGCACCCTTGACGCGTTCGGCGAACTTCACTTCACCGACGCGGAGGTCGACCTTCACGAAATCGTCGATGGTGATTTCGGGGGCGAGCGGAATGGCGGTGCCTTCGTCGACGGCGGGCTTGGGCTCTTCGGCGGTCTTGCCGAGGATGACGGCCTGGCGGGCGGCTTCCTGCTGTTCGAGGTCGTTCAATTTATCGATGGTCACTTTCATGTCCAGGCGGGGGAAGACCGGTTCGACCGGCGGGATGGAGCGAGTTTCCGCGGCCGGGGCGTCTTCGAGCGCGCCGAGGAGTTCGGATTCGACCGGGGTGGTGAAACCGAGGAGTTTCCAGATGCGGGCGCAGGAATCGGGCAGGACGGGGGCTGCGAGGACGGTGACGACGCGGAGGGCGTCGTAGACGTTGGACAGGACGGCGTCGAGCTGGTCGGCGGCGGCGGGGTCCTTGGCGAGTTTCCAGGGCGCCTGTTCGACGATGTACTTGTCGGCGGCGCTAATGAGGCCCCAGATGCTTTCGAGGGCCTTGGAGAAGTCGAGCTTTTCGTAGCCATCGATGGCGGCGGAGATGGTGCCGGAGACGGGGAGGGTCTGCGCGCCGCTGGCGGTTTTGACAGTGCCGCCGCGGTACTGGTGGATCATGCTCAAGGTGCGGCTGGCGAGGTTGCCGAGGCCGTTGGCGAGATCGGCATTGTAGCGGGTGATCATCGCGTCGTAGGCGAAGTTGCCGTCGGAGCCGAAGACGATTTCGCGGAGGAGGTAGTAGCGGAGCGCGTCGGCGCCCATGGCTTGACGGATCGGTTCGGGGCGGACGATGTTGCCGCGGGATTTCGACATTTTGTTGTTGTCGAAGAGCAGCCAGCCGTGGGCGAAGATCTTCTTGGGCAGGGGCCAATCGGCGGCCCAGAGGAAGGCGGGCCAGTAGATGGCGTGGAAGCGGACGATTTCCTTGCCGATCATGTGGAGGTCGGCCGGCCAGAGTTCGGTGCCGGAGACGGCGGACATGTAGGTGGTGAGCGCGTCGAACCAGACGTAGAAGACGTGATCGGGCTCATCGGGGACGGGGATGCCCCATTTGATGGTCGTCCGGCTGATGGAGAGGTCCTT
Source organism: Bryobacteraceae bacterium (assembly GCA_044358225.1). Lineage (GTDB taxonomy): Bacteria > Acidobacteriota > Terriglobia > Bryobacterales > Bryobacteraceae. Next base: position 5,468 of record JBIKOG010000024.1, read on the forward strand.
CAGGCCACCTTCCTGTTTGAGGAAGGCGAGGACTTCGTTGCGGCGGGTTTCGGGCTGCAGGAAGTCCGGATTTTCTTCGTGGAAGGCGATCAGCTTATCGGTGAAGGCCGAGAGCTTGAAGAAGCAGTTTTCTTCGGTGACGAGTTCGAGGGGCTGGCCGGTTTCGGGATCGACGTCGCCTTCTTTGGCGTCCTGGACAAAGGCTTCCTGGACCACCGAATAGTAGCCGGTGTAGGAGCTTTTGTAGATGTAGCCGTTCGACTTGCAGCGGTTGTAGAGTTCCTGGACCTTAAGCGCGTGGCTCTGCGAGGTGGTGCGCTGGAAGAAGTCGATGCCGAACTGGAAGTTTTCCCAGGTTTGTTTGAACTCGGCGGCGATCGAGTCGGTGAAATCCTGCGGCGATTTGCCGGCTTTCTTGGCGCTGCGCTCGATCTTCTGGCCGTGTTCGTCGGTGCCGGTGGTGAGGCGGGCGTCGAAGCCCTGCATGCGCTTGTAGCGTTTGTAGACGTCGCTGGCGATGGTGGTGTAGGTATGTCCAATGTGCGGAGCAGCATTGACGTAGTAAATCGGCGTGGTGATGTAGAACTTTTCCATGGTGGCCTAGAACTCTTTCAGATACGCGAACTGGGCGGCGGCGAGCACCGTTTTCAGGGGGACGTTTTGGGCGGCGGCGAGGGCGCGGCAGTCGTCGTATTCGGGACTGGCGCCGAGGGGCGTCACCTTCATTTTGACGCTGCCGTAGGGGGTTTCAACCGTAATTTCACTGCGGGACTGGACGCGGCGCTCGGCGGTGTAGATGCGCAGGCCGAGCGTGGTCGTCTCTTCGAGGATGATCTTGGCGAGCGGTTCCTGATCCTGGGGCCGGGCGATGACGGAGAGCAGCGAGCCGGGGCGATTCTTCTTCATTAGCAGCGGCTGGATCGTCACGTCGAGCGCGCCGGCGGCGAAGAGCCGGTCCATGGCGTAGCCGAGGATTTGCGGGGTGGAATCGTCGATATTGGCTTCGAGCACGCTGACGGTGGTGGATTCGACGGCGCCGGTGCGGGTGCCGATGACGGCGCGCAGGACGTTGGCCTGCATGGGGAAGTCTTTCGAGCCTGCGCCATAGCCGGTGGCGATGATCGACATGGCGGGCATGGCGCCGAAATCACTGGCGAGGGCGGAGACAATCGCGGCGCCGGTGGGCGTGGTGAGTTCCATGGACGGGCCCTGGGAGTAGATGGGTTTGTTCAGCAGCAGTTCGGCCGTGGCGGGGGCGGGCACGGGGAGGGTGCCGTGTTCGGTTTCGACGGTGCCGCTGCCGACGTTGACGGGGGAGCAGACGATGTCATCGACGCCGAGGAGTTCGAGGGCGTAGCAGGCGCCGACGATGTCGGAGATGGAATCGACCGCGCCGACTTCGTGGAAGTGGACCCGTTCGAGGGGTTGCGCGTGCATCTTGGCTTCGGCGAGGCCGAGGGCGTGGAAGACGGCTTGGGCGCGCTCCTTCGTCTTATCGCTTAAGCGGGTGGCGTTTTCGATGATCTTAAAGATGTGCGGCAGATGGCGGTGGGCCTTCTGCTCGGGGAAATCGACGTGGAACTTGGTGGCGGCGATGCCGCGGCGCTTGGTTTTTTCGTAGGAATAGGTGGCGCCGAGGTTGAGGGAGTTGAGTCCGTCGAGGAGGGCGGGAGCGTCGGCACCGGCGTCGATCAACGCGCCGACAGTCATATCGCCACTGATGCCGGAGAACGCGTTGAAATAACAGGTTTTCATGGGGATAAACTGGAACCACTATTATCCCATGCGACTCCTCACCGCACTCGCCACATTTTCGATCGCGCTTTCGGCGCAGACGAACAACGCGCCCACGATGGCCGGCAATGGCAACAAGCCGGAACGGATGGAGTGGTTCCGCGATATTGGATTCGGGCTGTTTATTCACTGGAGCGTGGACAGCCAGTTGGGGTCGGTGATCAGCCACTCGCTGGCCGGGGCGTCGAAGGACTATCGGGACCGGTACTTCAGCGAGTTGCCGAAGACGTTCAATCCGCGGAAGTACAACCCGACCGATTGGGCGGCGCTGGCGAAGCTGGCCGGGATTAAGTATGTCGTCTTCACGACGAAGCACCACAACGGATTCACGATGTATCCGTCGAAGACGACGGAGTTCGGGTTGCAATCGACGCCGTTTAAGCGGGACATCAACGGGGAGTTGGTGGCGGCGTTCCGGGAACAGGGGATCGCGCCGGGGTACTACTTTTCGCCGGATGATTTTTTGCATTTGCACAAACGGGGGTTGAAGATTCAGCGGAACATTCCGGAGGTGGCGCCGGCGGCGGTGCCGGGGCTGATGGATTTGGACAAGGCGCAGTTGCGGGAGTTGTTGGGGAATTATGGGCCGATTGATGTGATCTTTTTCGACGGGCCGGCGGAGGGGTTGCGCGAGTTGGCGTGGGAGATGCAGCCGAATATTGTGGTGACGCGCGGGGCGATTGCGACGCCGGAACAGTATGTGCCGGGGTCGCGGATCGAGGGCCCGTGGGAGAGTTGCATCACGATGGGGACGCAGTGGCAGTACAAGCCGACGAACGATGTGTATAAGAGCGGGACGGAATTGATCGGGCTGCTGATTGAGACGCGGGCGAAGGGCGGGAATTTGTTGTTGAACGTGGGGCCGAAGCCGGACGGGGAGTTGCCGATTGAGCAGGAGGAGCGGCTGCGGGAGATTGCGTTGTGGATGTTTGTGAACCAGGAGATGGTGTACGGGGTGCGGCCGTGGATTGTGCCGAGCGAGAAGAATGGGAATGAGACCTATTGGTTTACGAAGAAGAAGGACGCCGCTGTGGTTTATGTGGCGGTGCGGCCGAATGAGCGGTGGAAGTATGGGGAGTGGAAAGACATTTTGTTGCGGAGTGTGAAGTTGGCGCCGGGCGGGAAAGTGGAGGTGTTGGGGCAGAACGATGAGGTGTTGGAGTATCAGCCGAAGGTGGTGCCGAAGACGACGTGGACGCAGGGCGCCGATGGGTTGCGCGTGCGGGCGATGCGGGCGCAGCGGCTGTATAACGACCGGAAGTGGCCGAACCCGGTGGTGCTGAAGATTACGGGGGCGCAAGCGGCGTTTGCGGCGCCTGAGGTTTCCGAGGCCAAGTGGCGGTGGGATGGCGTCAAGAAAGTGGCGGTGCTGGAGGCGGAGTTGAAGAACATGAGCAACCAGACGGCGCTGGAGGTGGGGTTTGAGTACCGGTCGGTGAAGGGCTTGGATTTGACGGAGCGGGCTGGTAACTTTACGCGGACGGCGTTGGTGCGGCGGACGGGGACGGGGCGGTTTACGGCGGAGGTTCCGTGGAAGTCAGGCGATGTGATGGAGTTCCGGGCGGTGGTGCGGCACCCGCTGCTTGAGGCGTTCAGCATCGAGCAGCGGGCGGATGTGAAGTAGCTACTGGAGGGGAGACAGGCGGGCGAGACCGAGCAGGGAGTTGTCGGTGCGGAGAGCGAACCACTCTTTCTTCGCCGAGACGAGGAAGACGTAGGTGGTGGTTTGGAGGACCACGCCGCCGTCTTCATCGGCGGCGGAAGGGGTGGCGAGTTTCAGACCGCCGAAGCCCGCGCCATCGGCGATGTAGCTGCCTTCAACGGCTTTGGTTTCGCTGAGGCTGTCGCGTTTGAGGACGAGCTTGCCGGCGAGGGAGCCATCGGCTTTGAGCGCGAGAACGCCGATTTCGGCGATCTGCTGGCCGGAGGCGCTGGCGCCTTCGTCGGAGAGGATGAAAGAGCCGGTGAAGGCGGTGTCGGCCGAGGCGGGAGTGAGTTCGGCGAGGACGGCGTTGGCGGTGTCGCGACGGATGGCGAGGAAGCCGGTGGACTTGGCGCTGAGGAATTCGTAGACGGCGCTGACGGCGGGGGCGGAGCCGTCTTCGGTGGCGATCTGGGTATTGAGAGTGAGCGTGCCGCTGCCATCGGCGGCGATCGTGTAGTTCCCGGTGACGGGGATGGACTGGGTGATGCCGGAGGCCTGCACGTATTCGGTGCCGGAGACGGTGCCGGAGGCGTCGAGGGTCAGCAGGCCGAGGCTGGAGGAGGTGGGGCCTTCTTCGGCGAGGATGAAGCGGCCGGTGAGGACGGGGCTCTGGGCCCAGATGGCGGACGCGAACACGGCGAGGCACACGAAATTGCGAATCATAAGTTATTCTCCTGAAGGTGTTTTGAGTGCCTGGCCAGGCGCACCTAGTCAAAGGCGAAACAGGAGAGTAAGTTGTTCGCTAAACGGTCAAGTTTTGTTAAGCGGGGAAGTTACGGGAGTAACAGGTTGCGGGCGGCGATGGCTGTCGCGACCGCATCATCCGCGGTTTCGCCGAGGGCGGTGAGGTGGCCCATCTTGCGGCCGGGACGGGCGGACATCTTGCCGTATAAATGAAGCTTTACATTGGGCAACGAGAGGGCCGCGGCCCAGTTGGGTTCGCCGTGGTCCCAGAGGTCGCCCATGAGGTTCGACATGGCGGCGGGGCGGAGGAGTTCGGTGGAGCCGAGGGGGAGGCCGCAGGCGGCGCGGAGCTGTTGTTCGAACTGCGATGTTACACAGGCATCGAACGTGAAGTGACCGGAGTTATGCGGGCGGGGGGCGAGTTCGTTGATGAGTAACTTACCGCTGGTGGTGACAAAGAATTCGACACAGAGGACGCCGACAACTTCGAGCTTTTCGAGGACGGCGCGGGCGATCTCGACGGCTTCGGCGGCGAGTTCCGGGGAGACGCGGCCGGGGGCGCGGGTGAGATCGAGGATGTGGTTCTTGTGGTCGTTTTCGACAACGCCGTAGTGGACGAAGGAGCCATCGACGCCACGGACGGCGACGACGGAGACTTCCTTTTCAAACTCGATCCAGGATTCGAGGACGCATTCCTGGCCGTTCATGCGGCGCCAGGCTTCTTCGGCGGCGGAGAGGGCGTGGATTTTGATCTGCCCTTTGCCGTCGTAGCCGAATCCGGCGGTTTTGAGGATGGCTTTGGGGCCGATTTCGGCGAGCCCGCTGGTGAGATCTTCGAGCGAACGAACCGGGCGGAAGGGGGCGAGGGGGAAGCCGTTGGAGGCGAGAAAGTTCTTTTCGCGGAGCCGGTTCTGGGTGGTGTGGAGGACTTCGCCGCGGGGGCGGACCTGGGTGGACTCGGCGGCGGCGGCGGCGGTTTCGGCAGGGACGTTTTCGAACTCGAAGGTAACGACGCGGACTTGGCGGGCGAAGCGGCGCACGGCGTCGAGATCTTCGTAGGGCGCGACGATTTCGAGATCAGCGACCTGGCCGGTGGGCGTGTCGGTATCGGGCGAGAAGGTGTGGACGCGGTAGCCCATGCGCCGGGCGGCGATGGCGAACATGCGGCCGAGTTGACCGCTGCCGAGGATGCCCACGGTGGCACCAGGGAGAATGACGCGGGGGCTCATGGCAGGGATTGTCCGCGCACCATATCGCTCAACTCGCGGCGGTAAGCGTGAAGCTTTTCGCGGAGTTCGGGGCGGGTATTGGAGAGAATGGCGACGGCGAGGAGGGCGGCGTTGGTGGCGCCGGCCTTGCCGATGGCCATGGTGCCGACGGGGATGCCGCCGGGCATCTGGACAATGGAGAGGAGCGAATCCATGCCCTTGAGCGCGTGGCTTTCGACGGGCACGCCCAGGACGGGCACGGCGGTTTGGGCGGCGGCCATCCCGGGGAGATGGGCGGCGCCGCCGGCACCGGCGATGATGACTTGCAGACCGCGGCCTTCGGCGGCGGTGGCGTATTCGGCGAGCAGTTCCGGCGTGCGATGGGCCGAAACGACCTGGCACTCATGAGGAACGTCAAAGCGGTTCAGCATCTCATGGGCGTGCTGCATGGTTTCCCAATCGGACTTGCTGCCCATAATGATGCCGACGAGAGGTTTTTCCACTGGTATCGTCAAAGTCCTAACTTTCTACGATAGTGTGCGCGGCGTCCCCCGGCAAGTTTTTAGAACGGAAGGTCGTCGTCGGCGACGCCGTCAGCCTGGGATTGGGCGGAGAGCGAACGGTTGAAATAGATGTTCGAGTCTTCGCCTTTGGTGACCTTGACGACTTCGAGCTGGACGCCGTCGAGTTCGTGGATGCGGGACTTGAGGTCTTCGAAGCGGGCCAGTTGCATGCCGCAGACTTCGAGTTCCTTGCGAACGAAGCGGATGGTGTTTTCGGTGATGGCCGAATGCTTGCGAATGATGCGGTCGCGGAAGGTGGCGCCGGTGATGCGGAGGACGTAGCGGATCATGGGGTTGCCGCTGCGCTGGGACTTGGTGAGGGTGGCCTCGGCGACGACGACTTCGTAGCGGCCGTCGGGGACGGTGTGAAGCACGGGAGCGGCGTCCGACGGGGCTTCGGTTTTGTAGAGAGTGTTGAAACGGGAGAGATCGATTTCGTCTTCGAAAGAGAAGGAAGTGTTCATTGCGGGTGACTCCTGCTCAAGAAGGATGCAAGTGGTGTGCCAGGGCGGCGAGCATTGAGAATCAACGATTTAGCGGGAGGGTGTTTCGGAATGGGGCACCAAGTTGGGAACGGATGGCCTACACTTCTTGAAATGGGACGGATACTGTGGCTGGCGCTGGTGGTGCCGTTGGCGGGGGCGGACACGGACTATTTTCCGCAGATTCGGACGATTGTGAAAGAGGCGGAGGGGGCGGCGCTGCAGGTGCGCGATGTGGCGCGGCAGCGGCAATTGTTGGGGGAGGGCGCGAAGACACTGGCGCAGGCCGGGTATCTGGAGGAGGCCGAGCGGCTGGCGAATTTGTCGCACGACCGGGACGCGCATCGGATGGTGGGGATTGCGCGGGCGTTTTATGGAGACTACGAGGGCGGGTTGCGGGTGCTGGAATCGCTGCGGGAGGCGCCATTGGAACGGGCGCAGACGCTGGAGCGACTGGCGACGATTCTGTGGCGAGTGGGGGACAAGAGGAACGCGGGCGATGCATTGGGGCGGGGGGAGGAGGCGGCCAAGTCCGTGGCGGCGGGACCCAAGAAAGCAACACTGATGCGGTCCCTACAGTTGCAGAGGGACGCCTTGAACGATGACCCGCCGATTCCGCTGCACCGGGTGGCGCGGGACCTGTTCCGGGATGCCAATGCCTCGGCGCGGGAGGACCGGATGAAGGCCGATGCGGCGTTTCTGGATGCAGTTTACCCGCTGTTGAGCGAGGGGAAGAATCTGGCCGCGATGCAGGCGGCCGAGCGGGCGGGATCGGCTTGGCAGCGGGCGTGGGGGTTGGCGGCGGTGGCGCAGATGACGGCGTTGGCACGGAACTGGGAGTACGCGGTGCAGGCGGGGATGGCGATTCCGAGGGACAAGGGGACGCTGAGCCTGGCGCGGGCGGGGGTATTGCGGTTTGTGGGAGTTGCGTTGACGAAGGCGAAAGAGGTGGACCGGGCGCGGGGGTTATTTCAGGAGGCCGCAGCAAGCGCCAATGACGGCGGGCGGGGACAGGTGTTCGACAAAGTCACGCTGCTGGTGGCGATCGCCGTGGCGCAACACCGGGCGGGGTTCGTGGAAGACGCCAAAGCGAGTTTCGACCTGGGTTTAGTGGCGGCGAAAGCGATGCCGCAGAATGTGGCACGGCGGAACCGGTTGCCCTCCAATTACAAGGAGTTTCGGGAGGGGGGATTGGGAGCAGTGTTCAGCGGCCAGTTGGATGTGTTAGACACGGCTGCAGCGCGCACGACGGCGGAGACGTGGTTCCGATTGGAGACGCCGTACGACGGGGATATGATTGTTAGCGGGTGGATCCGGGCGGAACAGGTGGAGGAGGCGTTGCGGTTTGCGCGGGGGATACGGGAGCGGGATTTGGCGGCACAGCTATTGAACCATGCCGCCGAGGTTGTGTTGCGGGAAGCGGTAAGCGCTTCGTGGTGAGGTTCTAGAACGGGACGTCGTCGTCGTTGATGCCGGCGTCGAACGGAGAGCCGCTTGACGGGGACGCTGCCGCGCCGCCGCCCATGCCGGACGGACGGGGGGCCGCCGAACGGGGCTGGGAGACCATGCGGGGTTCCTGGCTGTAGCCGCCTTCCGAGCCACCGCCACCTTCGCCGCGACCGCCGAGGAGGATGACATCGTCGGCCACCACTTCGGTGGAGTACTTCTTCTGGCCGTCCTTATCCTCGTAGCTGCGCGTCTGCAAGCGGCCTTCGACGTAGACCTGTTTGCCCTTGGTCAGGTAGGGCGCGAAGTTCTCGGCGCGCCACTGGGAGACGTTGGTCCACTCGGTCTCTTCTTTCCACTCACCGGACTGCTGGTCCTTCCAACGGCGGCTGGTCGCCACCGAAAAGCGGGTTACACTCACGCCGGAAGGTGTAAACTTTGTTTCCGCATCTTTGCCCAGATGCCCGACCAGAATCACTTTATTTACGCTACGAGATGCCATACATCCTGCACTCTAGCACACGGCCCCGGGGTTGACTGGTACTCCCAGCGAAGTCCTAGTTGAAAATTCAGCTAAACTCCCATTCCATCCCCGCAGTTTGTGATAGATAATACAGCTTATCCATCGTCTGTCGAAACGGACTATCGAAAAGCCCGGTGGATACCGATTCTCTTATTGAGGGCAGTGCAGCGTGGGCAAATCCCAAGTGCTTGTCAAAATCGGCGCCCGAATCTCCCACCTCTGCGGGATGATGACGGTTGTGTGCGGAGTGGCCTCCGCGCAGTTGATCATGACCGGGAACGGCGGGATGGTGCGGCTGTTTGGCACGGACCAGGCCATTCTGGAAACACCGGAGCCTCGGAAAGACCTGCCTTGCACTGTGACGCCGACGAAGACGGCGCAGGTGGGCTTTGACCTGAAGTTTCATGGCGGGTATGAGGTCACAGTTCCAATGAAGGAGCTGGCCGGGCAGGAGAACCTGCTGACAATCATCTTCCGGGTGACCCCGGCCGTTGGCGACGCCACCTACTTCATTCAGCGCATCCGGGTTCCGGAGATCGATGAAGACGCCAAGGGCGAGGCGGCGTTTTTCGGCTCGTTCGACGTTGGCGAGGGCAAATATAAGGTCGATTGGCTGATGCGCGACCGGGCGGAGCGGGTTTGCTCCAACTATTGGGAAGTGGACGCGCAACTGTCTGATAAAGATACGCAAATGGCGCTGGCGATCGCCGCGGCGAGTGTCCGGCAGACCGAGACCGAGTATTTCCGCCAGGAGCCGCCGGTGGAGCGGGAGACGGACCCGACGACTGTAAAGATTCTTTTAAACTATGCGCCGCAGAACCCGCGGAGTTCGGTGATGCGGCCGGTGGATACGTCGGCGCTGGTGTCGATTCTGCGTAACATTTCGCGGGATCCGCGCGTGTCGAAGTTCTCTCTGGTGGCGTTCTGTATGCAGGAGCAGAAGGTGCTCTACCGGCAGGAGAATGCCGAGAAAATCGACTTCCCTGCCCTGGGTGAGGCGCTAGCGAAAATTCAGTTGGGCCGGGTGGACTTGGCGCGACTGGCGGACAAAAAATCCGATGTTCGCTTTCTTACCGATTTGATTCGAAATGAGTTAGGCTCATCAGAGCGGCCGGATGCGTTTATTTTCGCCGGTCCGAAAGTGATGCTCGAACACAACATCGAGATCGAGACGTTGAAGGAGATCGGCAGCCTGGACGCGCCGGTCTTTTACATGAATTACAACCTGTTCCCGCAAGTCACCCCGTGGCGGGATACAATCGGAAACGCAGTGAAATACTTCAAGGGGTTGGAGTATACGATATCGCGCCCCCGCGATCTTTGGTCAGCGACCACGGAAGTCGTCAACCGGATACAAAAATCCCGTTCGGCACGAATTGCACAAAACGCAAAGTCGAATTGATGCGTCCACTGGTATAGGAACTCGCTGATCTTTATGACAATCTCTGCTTCGCTTCTGTTCGCGTTTGTTACCTTGCCGGTACTGGCTCAACCGGTTGGACAGCGGATGGCGCCGTACGTACCGTCTCCCCAGGAGATCATCGACCGGATGCTGGAAGTAGCCCACGCCCGGCAGGGGGATATGGTCATCGATCTGGGTTGTGGCGACGGGCGGATCCTGGTGACGGCGGTGCAGAAGTTCCAGACGAAGGCGGTCGGGATTGAGATCGACCCCAAGATTGCGGCGCAGGCAAGCGACACGATCGTCCGGTTGGGTTTGCAGAATAAGGCGCGCGTGGTGCGGGCGGACGTGTTCGACGCCGATCTATCGCAGGCCGATGTGGTGACGATGTACTTGACCACGAGCTTCAATGAAAAGCTGCGGCCGAAGTTTGAGAAGTCCTTGCGGCCCGGGACGCGGGTGGTTTCGCACGACTACGGCATTCGCGGCTGGAATCCCGTGGAGGTGGAAGAGGTGTTCGTTCACGGCCGCCGCCACCGCATTTTCCTCTATGTGGTGGAAGGCAAGAAGAACTAACGGCGCCCGCGCTGTGATACGGTAGTCCTTCGGATGCCTGATTTTGACGTTGTTGGGGTGGGCCTGAACGCCACCGATACTTTGATCCTTGTTCCGCGATTTCCCGCGTACGCCGGCAAGGAGCCGTTCGTCGATGAGATGTACAGTCCTGGAGGCCAGGTGGCGAGCGCCATGGTGGCCTGCGCGAAGCTGGGAATGCGCACGAAGTACATCGGCACGGTGGGCGATGACGAACGTGGCCGGATTCAGATTGAAAGCCTGCAGGGGACGGGGATCAACCTGGACCACGTGCAGGTACGGAAGGGCTGCGCGAACCAGTCGGCCTATATCGTGATCGATCAATCGACCGGGGAGCGGACGGTTTTCTGGCGCCGGTCGGACTGCCTGCGTCTGGACCCGAGCGAGATCACGCCGGAGATGATCACCAATGCCCGGCTGTTGCACATCGATGGGCACGACACGGCGGCCGTGGGCCGCGCGGCGGCGATAGCGCGCCACCACAATATTCCAGTGACGGTGGACGTGGACACGGTGTACCACGGCTTCGACAAGGTTCTGCAGAACGTCGACTACCTGATCACCAGCTCCGAGTTCCCGGTCCGATGGACCGGCGAGGGCGACCCGTTCCGCGCGCTAATCATGATCCAGGAAGAGTACGGCATGAAAGTGGCCGCGATGACGCTGGGCTCATTCGGTTCGATTGCGCGCATGGACGGCAAGTTCTGCTATTCGCCGGCGTTCGTGGTGAACTGCGTCGATACAACCGGCGCGGGTGACGTCTTCCACGGCGCCTACTGCTACGGTGTGTTGGAAGGCCTGAGCCTGCGCGACACGCTGGACCTTTCGAACGCCATGGCGGCGCTGAACTGCACGGCGATCGGCGCGCGCGGCGGCATTGCCGATCTGGCCGCGGCGAAGGCGCTGATGGCCCGCGCGGAACGCCGCACCAACCGCGACTTCGAACAGCGAGCGCTATGATCCCACTCCGCGACACGCAGCCGAGCTACACCTTCCCCTTCGTGACGGTGGCGATCATCGTGCTGAATGTCGCGGCGTTTTTGTACGAATTCTCGATGGACCCGTATGAGCTGAACTTTTTCATCGCTCACTACGGCGTGATTCCGACACGGTTCCAGTGGGCCGACGTGTTGACCAGCATTTTCCTGCATGGCGGGTGGATGCACCTGATCGGCAACATGTGGTTCCTGTGGATCTACGGCGACAACGTGGAAGATATTTTGGGCCACTCGCAGTACCTGCTGTTCTATCTGCTGTGCGGGCTGGCGGCGACGATGGTACACATCGCCTTCAACGGGGACTCCCGCGTGCCCACGATCGGGGCGAGCGGGGCGATTGCGGGCGTCATGGGAGCCTACGTCGTGAAGTTCCCCCATTCGCGGATTACGACGCTGGTGCCGATCACGATCTTCTTGACGACTGTGGACATCCCCGCCTATTTCATCCTGCTGTACTGGTTTGTGATCCAGTTTTTCAGCGGTGTGGGCTCCGTGGGGCACTCGCACCTGTCGCAGGGTGGCGTGGCATGGTTTGCGCACGTTGGCGGCTTCCTGGCCGGTGTGGCGCTGATTCTGGTGATGCGTACGGAGAAGCGCTGGAGCCACGGCCCCGGTTCGCGATGGTAACCGTCGATTTCTACACGCGGAGGGGCTGCCATCTGTGTGAGGCGGCCGAAGCGGTCCTGCGCGCCGAGCAGCGGCGCACGCCGTTTACGCTGGCGGTGTTCGATATCGACGCCGATCCGGAACTACGGGAACTCTATAACGTGCTGGTGCCGGTGACGGTGTTGCCGAGTGGCGACGAGTTGCACTACCGGGTGGAAGTGGACCGGTTGCGGGCGGCGCTGGGCTAAATCGTCAACGTGTGGTGGATGTAGAAGAACACCGGATTGCGATTCGGGGACGTGGCGCGGAAGAATGTGCCGGTGGCGTAAGCGCCGAAGCCGCCGCCCACGGTCATGAACTTGCGATAGTTCCAGTTGACGTAGCTATCGAACTCCTGCCCCGCCCAGCGGCCGGCGGTGCCTTTCGCGTCGCGGACGATCAGTCGATTCTGCGTGTTGAAGACGCCGACGCTGGGATCGACCACCCAGTTGGCGTTGTACATGAAATTCACGGCCAGTGACTTGATGGGCCGCCAGGTGCCGAAGGCGCGAACGTTGTCCAGATTGCGCCAGGCGAAGAGATCCTCGTGGCCCAGTTTGTCGTGGATGGCGGGGTACATCTGGTCGAAGCCGGAGGAGGCGAACTTGTATTCGACGGAGACGTCGACTGGGCCGAACTTACGGGCGATGGCGGCGGCCAAGGCGCCTTCGGTGGAGGTGAGCGCGCCGCGGGTTACGCGTTCGACAACCGGCTCGACGGTCAGCTTGTACTTTTTGCCGAGCGGGGCCATCAGCCGCCCGCCGGTGATCACGCTTTCGAGCGTGCCCGGCTGCTGGTGGTGCAGCACATACAGCTCCGACCATTTGCCGAAGGTGTTGTAGGTGCCGTAGAGATGTTCGCGGAGGATGGGTTTATTGACCCGATTGATGACGATCGCGGTGGGCGAGACGAAGAGGAATTCGAAGACGTTCTTTTTGGTCTTCCATTGCGCGCGGGCCATGTCGTAGGTGCGGGCGAGGTTGGCCCACTGCGGGGAGCCGATGAAGCGGGTGTCGCCGTAACTCAACGTGGAACGGCCGGCGCGGAGGGCGAAGCCGGTTTTGCGCTTGCCGAAGAGGTCGATGTAGCCCTCGTAGAGGTCGGCGCCATCGCGGAGGGAGTTGGGGGCATTGGGACCGTAGAGCGGCGCGCGGGTGTCCTGGCCGATGACGCGAATTTCGACGTCGGCGTTCGGCTTGTAGGAGAAGCCGAGGCGCTGGCGGAGGAGGGCGACATCGTAATCGCGGGCGGTGCCGAAGCCGACCTGGTCGCGATCTTCATAGCGGATCCGCGTCTCGCCGAGGAGCGTGAGGCGGCCGTCGAAGAAAATGTTGGGCTCTCCGCCGGGCAGGGCCGCGGCGAAGAGCGTCAACAGGAGCAGGGGTCGCACAGGTTAGTCCTGTTTGAGCGGCGTGACAGGATCGATGAACGGCCACACGAAGGCGCCGCAGAGGTAGACACCGGCCATGACGGTCAGCACCTGGTTCCAATCGTTGTTGGTGTAGAGCAGGATGTAGGGGGCGATGAGCGGCGCGGCGAGGCCGGCGAAGTTGCCCATCATGTTCATGGAGCCAGAGAGCGTGCCGGCGAACTTGCCGCCCACGTCCATGCAGGCGCCCCAGGCGTTGGGCATGACCAGATCGTTGCAGAAGCTGGCCATCCCCATGGCGAGCATGGCGGCGAGCGGCGTGCCCATCTGGGTGGAGGTATACATGAGCGCGGCGGCGCCGGCGAAGCCGATCGTCGACATGATGCGGCGGGCCTTGCCGGTGCTGCTGATCCGCGCGGCCAGGCGCGGCGAAACGAAGCCGGAAAACAGCGCGCCGATGCCGCCGAAGAAGAGCGGGAAGATCGACAGGGTCGACGCTTCCTTGCCCGAGAGGTGCCAGTGTTCCTGCAGGTAGGTGGGCAGCCAGGTGATGTAGAAATACCAAGGGTAGGAGAGCAGGAAGTACTGCAGCCACAAGCCCCACACGCTGCCGCGGCCGAGCAGCTTGCCCCACGGCACGTCGCCGTGGCTTTCGACCTTCTGCGCGGAGGCCTGGATGATGGCCAGCTCGCCCTTGTTCACCGAGGGATGGTCGGCAGGGTTGTCCCGGTACCACTTGTAGAAGAAGATCGCCCAGACGACGCCGATGGCGCCGAAGACGGCGAAGGCGCTGCGCCAGTCCATGATCGCGAACACGGCGATGACCAGCGGGCCGGTGAAGGCACCACCCCAGCGAGCGGCCAGCCAAGTGATGCCCTGCGCGCGCACCTGTTCATCTTTGGGCAGCCAGGTGGTGTAGGTCTTGGTGAGGTTCGGGAAGCAGCCGGCTTCACCAGCACCGAACAGGAAGCGGGCGATCCACATGGACCAGAAATTGAACATCCACCCGGTGGCGACAGTGAAAACGCTCCACCAGATGACAATGCGCATCAGCACTTTGCGAGCGCCCATCCAGTCGCCCATCCAACCGCCGGGGATTTCGAAGGCGGCGTAGGCCAGACCAAAGGCGCCGAAGATGTAGCCCATTTCGGTCTTGCTGAAGTTGAGATCTTTGGAGATGAACGGCGCGGCCGTGGACATGGCAACGCGGTCGATGTAGGAAAGAATCGCTAGAGTAACAGCGAAAACAATGACGAGATGACGTGACTTGGTCGGCTGCATGGCTCGACTCCCTTATGAATTCCCCGGCGGGTCTAACTCTCGGTCCAACCACTCCAGATACGCCGGCAGACCATCGACCACCGGGATCGCGATCGCTTCCGGAACTTCGTAACTGTGCATGTTCGCCAGGCGCTCCTGCAAGCGGCCCAGCAGATCCCGGCGGCTCTTCACCACCAGCATCACTTCGTCACTTTCCTGCATGCTTCCCTGCCATTGGTAGATGCTAACAACCCCATCCACCACGTTCACGCAAGCCGCCAATCGCTCCTCCACCAGGCCCCTGGCAATACGTTTGGCCTCCTCGCGGGAGGGGCATGTGGAGAACACAATAACTTTATCTGTCATGAGGACTTTGATTTTGGAGCAAAAGCAGATTATAAACAAAGGTGAGGCAAAGTGTTGGTGCCCGAAGAGAAAAAGGTAAATTGGAAACGGCTGATGGCGATTGCGGCCACCGGCGTGTTGTCCATTTACACCATCGTCACGCTGCAGGGGCCGCACGGAATCGGCGCGCTCCGCACCAAACTGGCGAAGATCCAGGAGCTGCACGAACAGCAAAGCAACCTTGCGAAGGAACTGGCGGAGAAGAAGAAGCGCGTGGAATCGTTGGAACGCGGCCAGAACATCGACATGGAAATGCGCCGCTTTGGACGGACTCTTCCGGACGAAGTGGAATACAAGGTGACCGAACCTAAGGTTGAGGCGCCCGCCGAAGACGCCGACCACGGCAAGAACTAGTTCACGGGAACCCAGTCGGCGCCGCGCTGGCGTTCGGCGCGGACGGCCACTCCGGCTGGGATCCATTCGCAGTACTCATTGCGGCTGACGCGGCATTCGGTTGCCGGGGCGGCCTGCACGCGTTGTGTCAACGCGGCCAGGCGCACCGAATCCGCCGCGGCCAGCACGGCCATGTTGTGATCGGCATCGCTCACCTTCAGCATGTAGAGCAGGCGCACGTGGCGTAATCGCGCGGGCTGGCGCAGGCGCGGCGCGAAGGATTTCGCGGGATGGGTAAGCTGGCCGTTCCGATTCATCGTCACTTCGGTGAGCGCAATTTGCACGCCGCCCTTCTTGTGCGCGCCGACGCCGTAGATCGCCGTTTCATAGCCCTGGAACTCATCGCCGGCGCGCAGCGTGATGGTATTGCCCTCTTCCTGCTGCTCGGTCGCCTTCAACAGGAAACCGCCGGACTTCAGCAGCGGCGTAACCACGCGCACACGCCAGCCGGCTTCCAACTCCGCAAAGGCGGGCCCGCGCACCACGGGCGCGGGTGGCAGCGGGACGGGGTGGCGTTTCGCGCACCCCGCCAGCAGCACCGCCGCTACCAGCAGCCATCTCATGCGGTCAGCAGACCCCAGGAAGTGGCGTAGAGCTTCTCGGCGGCCTCTTCCGTCTTCGCTTCCACGAAGACGCGCAGGATCGGCTCTGTGTTCGACGCACGGACATGCACCCAGCGGTCCGGCCACAGCAACTTCAACCCGTCGCTGCGGTCCGCTTCGGCTTCCGGGAAGCCTTCCTCCAGCGCCTGTATCAATCCGCCCAGGCGCCCATGCGCGAACGCCACCTTGCCCGACTTGCGGACATACTGCGGCAGCGCGGCCACCAACTCGGAAACCGTCTTGCCGCTCTCGGCCATCAGGTCCAACAGGAACGCCATCGCCGTGAACGAATCCCGGCACAGCTGCACCGCCGGAAAGATCACGCCCCCGGCCGAACCTTCTCCGCCGATCGCCGCCTTCACCGCCTGCATGGTCTCCACCACGTTCGCCTCGCCCACCGGCGTGCGGTACACCTTGCGTCCGAAGGCGAGCGCAATGTCATCGATAGCCGAAGACGTCGTCAGATTCACCACCACCGGACCAGGAACCACGGCCAGCGCCCGCTGCACGGCCAGCGCCAGCACGTCGTCGTTATCCAGCACGCGGCCGTTCTCGTCGACAATGGCCAACCGGTCGGCATCCGGGTCCTGCGCAAAACCGACTTCGGCGCCGGTCTTTAGCACCAGCGCGGCCAGCTCGCCCAGGGTGTCCGGACGCGGCTCGGCGATGCGCGGGAAGACCTTCGTCGGGTCGATGGCAATCGCATCCAAACGGCAGTTGAGCGAATCCACCAGGAAGCCCGGCGTCATCACCGAACCGGCGCCGTTGACGGCATCGAGCGCCACGCGGAAGTGGCGGCGGCGGATGCGTTCGACGTCTACCTTGGCTAGAACGCGGTCGATATGAATCGCCTTCGCCAGCCCCGGGTCCGTGGTCACGTAGCCGATTTCGGCGTTCGTCGCCTGCGTGAAATCGGACTGATGGTAGAGGTCGATCAGCTCGTTGCGCTCGTATTGATTGAAGAACTGCCCCTCTTTGTTGAACAGCTTCAGGGCGTTGTACTCCGGCGGATTGTGGGACGCGGTGAGCCCGATGCCGCCACGCGCGCGGATATGTTCGACGTAGATTTGGATCGTTGGCGTGGGCAAAATGCCGACGTCGACGACGTCGCACCCGGCCGCCAGCAAACCGCAATTGACGGCGTGTTGCAGCATCGGCCCGCTCAGCCGCGTATCGCGGCCCACCACGACGCGGCCGCGGCCGACGTAAGTGCCAAACGCCTGCGCGAAGTGCAGCGTCAGCGACGGAGTGAGGAACTCCGGAACCACGCCGCGCACGCCCGATACACCGATCTTCAGCAGATGTTCGCGGGGCATTAGCTGTAGCTCCTTGCTTTGTCCATGAGGGTTTCAAACAGCTCCTGCGGCGGCGCGCCGCGCTGTTCGCAGATGACCCGAATGATCGGCTCAGTATGGCTGACGCGGACGTGGAACCAGCGGTCCGGCCAGGTGACGCGCAGCCCGTCGGTACGGTCGATGCGGCCGTCGGGATAGGATGCCAGCAGGTCCAACAGCAACTCCGGCACGCGCGGCGATTCCAGCCGCACTTCTCCCTTCAGAATCGAATACTGCGGATAATCGGCCAGCAGTTCGCCCAGCGCGCGACCGCGCTCCTTCATCATCGTCAGCACGGCGAACATGCTGGCGATGCCGTCGTAGATGAACCGGAACTGCGGCATCATGACGGCGCCCGTGCCTTCGCCGGCCACAGCGATCTGTTCCGGACGGTACGCGGCGAGGGCGTCCATCGCCGCCTGGCGCCCCACCGGGACGCGCAGAACACGCCCGCCATGGCGCGCGGCCACATCTTCAAGAAGCGCCGAACTGGAGAGGTTCGTAATGACGATCTTCCCTGGCCCGCGCGATAGCTGATGGTCGGCCAGCAGCGGCAGCATCATCTCTTCGGAGACGCCGCGGCCCTGCTCGTCGGCCATCGCCACGCGGTCCGAATCGACGTCGAACAAGAATCCCGCGTGCGCGCCCAGCGGCCGCATCAGCGGGCCCAGTTGCAGCTCCACCATGCGCGCCGATGTGGTCGGTTCATGGGCGAACTGCACGCCTTCCACACGCTCGTTGATCAGCACCAGATCGAGCCCGTATCGTTCAACGACGCGCCGCAAAATCAGCGCCGAGGTGCCGTTGCAACAATCGACAACAACGCGGAAGTCGCGCAGGCTGCGCAGGTCGAACACCGCCGCCAGATCGTCGATATACCGGTCCAACGCGCCCGCGTCGAACCGCTGGCCGCCGAGCTGATCCCACGCCACGAACCGGAACTTACGCAGGTGGTAGATGTCCAACAACTCCCCGGCCTCGGCCGTGGAAAGATACGTGCCGCGCGGGCCCAGGAAGCGCAGCGCGTTCCAATCGGCCGTGTTGTGGCTGGCGCTGATGGCGATGCCGCCGGCCGCGTCCAACCGCTGCAACGCGTGCTGCACCACGGGCGTGGACACCACGCCGAGGTCGATCACCTCGTGCCCGCAGGCCATCAGCGCCGACACCACGCCCTCCCACGCCATACGCCCGCTGGCGCGCGGATCGCGGCCCACAACCACGGGCCGCCCCGGCTCAATAAACGTTCCAAACGCCGCCGCGAAATCCAGGATATGACCGGCCGTCAATCCCCGCCCCACGATGCCACGAAGGCCAACGTGCGAGATGCGAAGCCCGCTGTCGCCCCTCATTTCGCGACCAGCCGCAACCGCCCGAACGCCTCCGGCACGTGATAATTCCGCGCGCCCGTCGGCTGCCACGCCAGCATCCGATAGCCGTTCGGCTTCTTGCCTTGAATGCGATAAAAATTGATCCGCATCTCACTCCCCGCTTTGGCGACAGCCCCGTTGATGCTGTCCATCGGAATCTGGAACTCGCCGTACCAGATCTTCTTTTCCTTATCGATCCGCGCCTTCACTTTGTAGCCGGAGTTCCACAGCATGCCGCCCTGCGGCAGCGGGTTCTTGCGGTCAATGTCGAGGTCCACCCACTCGCCCTGCGGCGAAATCTGATACTCGCGGTAGTGCCAGATCTTGTCCATCTCCGCGCCCACAAACACCTCGGCTACGTCCCATTCCCACAGCCGCCACGTGTCCTTGGTCGTGTCCGGATCCGGCTTCAAATTCAGCTCCTCGTAGTGGTTCACGAAGAGGATGTACAGATTCTTATCGGTCCAAATGGAACGGATCTCCGTGCGGTTGCCCGCCACCGGATCGGCTAGCGGCCCTTGCTCCACCACCACCGGCGCCACGGACTTCCAATGGCGCGCCTGCGGATCGGCCGTCAGCGCGACGTCCTTTTTGGCGTGATGGCTTTCCATGACGCCCTTTCCGTCCGCCCACAACGGGGCCATGCACAGTAAAATCCACGCAAGCTTCTTCATTTCTCTGACACTATCAGGTTAAATGACGTTATGCCTATCCTGCGGCCAATGGCCCTGTTCGCCCTGGCCACGCTGATCCTCGCCGCCCAACCCGCCGGCCGCACCGCCACCCTGCCCAACGGCGTCACCGTTCACGAAAACGTCCCCTACGACAGGCATCCGGAAACCGTCATGGACATCTTCCGGCCCGTTGGGGCGGGCCCGTTCCCGGCCGTCATCATCATCCACGGCGGCGGCTGGACGGCCGGCACGAAGGAGGCCATGCTGGGTAACTGGGTGTCGCGCTATCTGGCCAAAGGCTTCGTCGTCGCCAATGTCGAGTACCGCCTGGCGGCCGCCGCTAAGGCCCCCGCCGCCGTCGAGGACGCGCTCACCGCCGCCAACTTTTTCATCGATCATGCCGCGCAATACGCGGCCGACCCCGACCGCATCGTCGTCACCGGAGGCAGCGCCGGGGGCCATCTGGCATTGATGGTGGGAATGACGCCGGCCAGCGCCGGGCTCGGCAAACCGGTGAAGGTGCGCGCCATCGTAAACTTCTACGGCATCACCGATGTCGACGCGCAACTCCACGGCGCTGGCCGCCGTGCATACGCCACCACCTGGGTGCCCGACGGCCCCGATCGAACCGCGCTCGCCCGCCGCCTGTCGCCGATGACCTACGTCCGCAAAGACGTGCCGCCCGTGCTGACCATCCATGGCGACGCCGACGCCACCGTGCCGCACGAACACGGCGCGAATCTCACCAAGGCCCTGAAAAAGGCCGGCGCGGTGACGGAGATGATCATCGTCCCGCAAGGCCCCCATGGCTTCCCACCCGCCACGCAGGAAGTGCTGTACCCCAAAATTTTCGCCTTCCTGAAGAAACAGGGAGTTTTATAGTGCGACTGCTATTTCTGACCGCGCTCGTCCTCCACGCCCAACCGCTGAAATTGAACGAGGAGAAGGTCTACGGCCGTGACGCCTGGGTGATGTCCAACGGCCTCATCCGCGTCGCGCTGCTCAAAGGCGGCGGCCACATCGCCGAGGTCCGCCAAACCACCGGCGACCCCAAACGCGACATCAACCCCATGCGCGTGCCGCACTACCCGACTATCGACCCGCAGAACTACAACCCCGCCAAACATGCCGCCGTCTACGGCACCGATCCCCACGCCCGTCTCTCCTCCGGCTACCTCGGCCATCTGCTCTGCTTCCCCTTCTACGGCCCCGTGTCGTCGCCTGAAGAGTCCAAGCGCGGCCTCGGCAATCACGGCGAAGCGCCGGTCGTCGAGTGGCGCAAAATCAAGTCAGAGATCACCGCCGAAGCGGCCGTCATCGAGTACGGCGCCGACCTCGTGCAGACGCAGTACCGCGTCTGGCGCCGCGTCACGCTCCCGGCCGGAAAGCGCCATGTGAACGTGGAAGAGTGGGTGGAAAATCTGACCGATCTCGACCGCCCCATGCAGTGGATGCAGCACGCCACCTTCGGCCCACCCTTCGTCGAGCCCGGCCGCTCCCGCCTCCGGATCTCCGCCAAGGACCCGGCGCTCCGAGACCGCCTGATGCCCGAAGAACACGCCACCGGAAGCTACACCGCCATCCGCCTGGACCCCACCCGCGCCCAGCAGTTCTTCGTCCTCTCCCATCCGGAATTCAAGGTGCAAATCGGCTACATCTTCCCCACCGCGCAGAACCCCTGGGTGGGCGATTGGATGGAGAATCAACGCAACCAGACGCTGCCCTGGAGCGGCCAGGTCATCGCCCGCGGCATCGAGTTCGGCAACAGCCCGTTTGCCGAGGGCCTGCGCAAAGCGATCGACCGCGGCACGCTCGACGGCGCCCCCGCCTATGGCTGGATCCACGCCCGCGAGACGTTGAAGAACGAGTTCCGCATCTTCCTCGCCGAACCCGGCGCGGCCGAGCCGGCCCGTTAACCGATCGTGTTCAACAGCGCCGTCACCGGCCCCGCCACCGTCACCGCCAGCTGTTGGTTCGCCGCCGCGTCCATCTCGGAGACGACGAAAACCAGATACGCATCCGCTTCGAATCCGGCGATCTGAAAACGCGGCACGTCTTCGTGGAACACCGTCCCGCCACCGGCCACGCGCCGCAGCGGGCTATTGGAAAAGGTCTCCCCATCCTGCTTGCGCGCGATGACCAGCGAGACCAGCCCGTCCTTGGCGTCCCGCATCACCAAATGCACGAACGAGCGCCCCCGCGCCTTGCACTCGTGCGCGGAGACGACGCGGTAGTTCGCCGGAATGTGCGTCAACACGGGACGAAACGCCGCCGGCAACGCCTGCTCCGTGCCCTGTTTCGGCCACTTGCGAAAAGCGGCGCAGTGCACGTGATCGAAGAGCCCCACGCGCATGAGGCGGCTCACGCCCGCTGGCAGCGCGTCAAAATAAGCTCTCTCGTTCAACCGGTTCTGCGCCCACGGCACAGCCCAATAACTGCCCACGGCCATCAGCAAAGCCGCTGCGGCGGCATACGGTTGCCAGCGCGAACGAAACGCAGGCGGCGCCATCGCCACCCGTACCCGCGATTCCATCCTGGCGTCCACCGGGGTCGCCCGGACCGCTCGCTGTAAACCTACGCGCACCCGCTCCCGCAATTCCGCCTCCGCCCGGCACGCCGCGCAGCCAGCCGTGTGCCCTTGCAACCACTCCGGGTCGGCCAGTGTGTCCATCGCCAGCAAAGCCCGTTCGCAATCCGGATTCATCGCCCGCTCTCCTTCCCACCCAGGGCTTCACGCAGCAACCGGCGCCCGCGGCTCACCCGGGACATCACAGTCCCGATCGGTACCTGCAAAATCTCGGCGGCCTCCCGATAGGCAAATTCTTCGACGTCCACCAGCAACACTACGGCGCGGAAGTCAGCCGGAATCCGGTCCAACGCCGCCAGCAAATCTTCATCGGTCAACTGCTCCGGAATCGGCGGCGTGTAGGCGGCCGTCGCTTCCGTGTAGTCGTCGAGCGGCTGCATGACAGAAAAACGGAACCACTTCCGCCGGTAGTGTTGCACGCAATGGAACAGGATCTTGTACAGCCACGCCCGGCAGTTGGTACCCGTCTCGAAACGGCCAAACGACTTCCAAGCTTGCAGGAACACGTCCTGAACAACGTCTTCCGCCCGCCCCCTATCCCCCATCATCCGCGACGCCGTCCGCACCAAATCATTCAGATGCGGCAACGCTTCGCGGGCAAAGCGCTGCTCCGCGCTCGGCGCCGCCGGCACAATGGGCATTGGTGATATGGGTTCGGTCCGGTTCATCCAGCGTTCCGCGGTTTCACTCACGGTCATTGCAGCATGAATAACCACTCAGCAACCCGTTTTATTCCCGCCCCCCAAAACAAACCGTGTCACACACGATTTCACGTCTCGTAGGATCGTTCCGGCCCGTCGCCGCCGCTCCACCTCCCGAACAAAATGCCGACCCCCAAAAACGTCACCGCACCGATTGCCGCTACTGCCATCACAGCGGGCATAGCCTCACCAGCAGTCAGCGGGTGCAATCGCATTTCCTGACCGAACCGGACCAGCGCGCCCATCGCGTTCAGCGCCACAAAACCCCGAAATGACGCCTGCACAAGGATGCCATGTGGCGGCGAAACCCACAGTGACAGCGACCGCCGCCTCCGTCATCAAGCCCCCTCTGTCCATCTCGTCCCGCACCGGCATTCGAACGCCGACGCAAACCGCCGCTCCCCCCACACCGCCCATAGCCACTGACAACGCCCTCCAACACATTGACTTCCCCCGGCGGCAGCAGCAGACTGAACAACACAAGCGAACCGATCAACGCTGGCACGCCAGCCACAAACTGAACGATGCCCCAGTCCCGCCCACGAAGCAGCCACAAAGCAGCCAACCCAGCCGAGAACAATCCAATCCGGCGCCCCACGCCGCCAACGCCAATCGCCCCATCGGCGCCGCCTCCTCGAACACGGTGACATAGGCGACCATGCCCTACCTGAATAGCACAACACGCCCCCAAACTAACCCCTCCGCCCGGTGGGATACTAAAGGCAGGAGATTTACTATGGCACAAGAAAATGGCGACAAAGTCGTATGGTTCCTGGCTGGCGCGGCGATCGGCGCGGCCATCGCGCTGCTCTACGCTCCCGCGAGCGGCGAAGAGACCCGGGCCAAGCTGCTCGACAAAGCCAATGAAGGCAAGGAAGTCCTCGGCGAACACGGACGCGAACTGATGGACCGCGGTCGCGAACTCTACAGCAAAGGCAAGAGCATGGCCGACGAAGCCGCCGACATGTTCGAACGCGGCCGCAAACTCGTCGAAGGTTAACCCATGAGCGCACCGACGCTTCCGGTGTACGTCAACGAAGCCTACACCGATTTCACCGTGCCTGCCAACCGGCAGCGCCAACAGGAAGCAATCGCCGCCATCCGCGGCGATCTCGGGCGCCACTACGAGAACTGGATCGCGGGACAGGCCATACAGACCGGGCAGTGGCTCGAATCCGTCAACCCGTCCCAGCCCTCCGAAATCATCGGACGGCACGCCAAGGCGAATGCCGATCAGGCCCGCCTCGCCGTCGAAGACGCCCACGCATTCTTTCCCGAATGGGCCGCGACACCGGTCGCGCGGCGCGTCGAAATTCTCGTCAAAACCGCTGCCATCCTCCGCGCCCGCAAGCCGGAGTTCAACGCTTGGCTCATCCTCGAATCCGGCAAATCATTCGCTGAAGCCGAGGCCGATACCGCCGAAGCCATCGACTTCTGCGAGTACTACGCGCGCCAGATGCTGCGCTACGCCTCGCCCGAGCCCATCGTCCAGATGCCCGGCGAAACGAACGAGATGGTGTACCTGCCCCTCGGCGTCGGCGTCGTCATTCCGCCGTGGAACTTCCCCCTCGCCATCCTCGCCGGCACCGCCGTCGCGGCGCTGGTGTGCGGCAACACGGTCGTGTTGAAGCCCTCCAGCGAGACGCCCATCATCGCCGCCAAGTTCGTCGAAGTGCTGCACGAGGCCGGCCTCCCGCCCCGCGCGCTGCACCTCTGCGTAGGCAGCGGCAGCGAGGTCGGCGACACGCTGGTCACCCATCCGAAGACGCGCTTCGTCTCCTTCACCGGCTCCCGCGAGATCGGCCTGCGCATCAACGAACTCGCCGCCCGGCCCCAGCCCGGCTGCATCTGGATCAAACGCGTTGTCGCCGAAATGGGCGGCAAGGACGCCATTCTCGTCGACGACAATTGCGATTTGGAAGCGGCCGCCACCGGAGTCGTCCAGTCGGCCTTCGGGTTCCAGGGGCAGAAATGCTCCGCCTGCTCGCGCGCCATCGTGCATGAGGCGGTCTACGACGAGTTCCTGGCGAAGGTGAAAGCGAAGACCGAGTCGCTCACCCAGGGCCCCGCGGACAACCCAGCCAACGCCATGGGCCCGGTCATCTCGGCGAAAGCGCGCCAAACGATCCTGGCCTACATCGAGCTCGGCAAATCCGAAGGCCGCCTCATCACCGGGGGCGGCACTGCCGGCGACGGGTATTTCATCCAACCCACCGTCGTCGCCGACGTCGATCGCAAGGCGCGCATCTTCCAGGAAGAGATCTTCGGACCCGTCCTGGCCATCACCCGTGCGCGCGACTTCGACCACGGCCTGGAGCTGGTGAACGATAGCGACTACGGCCTCACCGGCGCCGTGTATACCTTCGACAAGGCGCGACTGGAAAAGGCCCGCCGCCTCTTCCACGTGGGCAATCTGTATCTGAACCGGAAGTGCACCGGCGCAATGGTTGGCGCGCACCCCTTCGGCGGTTTCAACATGTCCGGGACCGACTCGAAAGCCGGCGGACCGGACTATCTGCTCCAGTTCCTCCAGGCGAAATCGATCGCCGAGAAAATCCTGTAAGGAGTTTGGGCGAGGGAGAGTCACCCGAACAGTCCTACGTCCCCAAGGCCCCGGTCGATCACGCACCACCAACTGACCCGCGCCATCCGCGCCTCCCAGCGATCAGCGCGCAGCGCCCACGGCACCCAAGCACCCGCAGACCGCCCCACATCGCCCCCCCGGTCGATCGCGCCACCACCAACTGACCCACGCCATCCGCGCCTCCCCGAAATCAGCGCGCAGCGCCCACGGCACCAGAGCACCCGCAGACCGCCCCACATCGCCACGCCCCGGTCGATCGCGCCACCACCAACTGACCCACGCCATCCGCGCCTCTCTGAACGCTCGCCTCAGCCCGCGCACGACTGCACCCCGACGTCCCCAACGCTTGCCAGAGCGACCACAGCCTTGGACGGTCCCGGTCGGGCACTATGCGCCAGAGTCACACCCACAACAGTAGCTTCCACTCAAAAAGCCGAACCGGCGCAATCAACAACGCCAACCGGCTCCGAGGAATCACACCAAAACGACCACAGGTCCCAAACCCATGAGCCAGCTCCTTATCCCCTGCCCGCCCCCCAACAAGCCGCACCACCGCCAATCACCTCCACCGAAACAGAGCGACACCGGCTACTTGCCCATTCCGGCCCCCGCCCCGCCACCGAAGCCAAAAAATATTTACACAAACTACCTACCGTTTCCCCATCACCCTCGTCGTACCTATGTTGGTGATCAAGCAAACCATATCGGCGGCTGCGATACAATCGCCCACACTCATGGACGAAGCGTCTCTCATCCGTGCCGCGCAGCAAGGCGATCAGGACGCCTTCGCCGCTCTCGTCCAGTCCTACGACCAAAACGTCCTCCGGATCGCCATGAACCTGCTCCGGTCGCCCGAAGAGGCCAAAGACGTCTACCAGGAAGCATTTCTCCGCGTCTTCCGCAATCTCCACGCGTTCCGCTTCGATTGCAGTTTTCCCACCTGGCTCTACCGGATCGTCACCAACATCTGCCTGGACCACCTCCGCAAACGGAAGGTCCGCAAAGAAGAGTCGCCAGTGTCGGAATCCTCCGGTGGCGAATATAACTTGCTCGAGGCCGTCGAAGAACAACGCGCCGACAACAACCCGCAACGCCGGCTGCTTACCGGCGAACTGCGTTCCCGCATCGATCGGGCCCTCTCCGATCTGACGCCGCGCGAACGCATGGTCTTCGAAATGCGCCATTACCAGGGGCTCCGCCTCCGCGCCATCGGCGAATCCCTCGGCACCACCGAGGAAGCCGCCAAGAACTGCCTCTTCCGCGCCACGCAGAAAATGCGCGCCGCGCTGGGAGATTACGCCTGAGGAATGATGTCCATGAATTCCAATCTGCCCTGCGATGAAATCCGCCCGCTTCTGGTGCTCTATCCCTACGGCGAACTCTCCTTCGACGAAGAGGAATCCGTCGATCTGCATCTAAAATCCTGCGCCGCCTGCCAGGACGAACAGGCCGCACTGTCCGCGCTCCACACCGCCGCCGGCGAAAACGCCGTCGAACCGTCGCTCGAACTGCTCTCCGCCTGCCGTCAGGATCTTCGCAAACAAATCGCCGTCATCGCCGGAGCCACGCCGTCGCAGCCCTTCTGGCACCGCTGGTTCGGCCCGGTCGCCGGCGTATCCAGCAACTGGAACTGGGTCGCCAAACCCGCCATGGCGATGGCGCTCCTCGCAGCCGGTTTCGTCGGCGCTCGTTTCGTCCCCACACCGGAACCGGTGGCCCCAGCCGCTGCGTCCATTCGGAACGTGCGATTTATCGAACCCTCCAGCGACGGCCGCGTCCGCATCGTCTACGACGAAGTGAGCCAGAAGGAACTCGCCGGCCGCGTCGACGACCGCGGCATTCGCGAAATGCTACTGGCCGCCACCCGCGACCCCGACGACCCGGCCCTCCGCGTCGATTCGGTTGAATACCTGAAGACCCGCAGCGCCCAGGAAGATGTCCGCAAGGCCTTCGTCCGCGCGTTGGAATCGGACCCCAACGAAGGGGTCCGGTTGAAGGCGCTGGAAGCGTTGAAGCCCTATGCCAGTCAGACGGAAGTCCGCTCAGCGCTCACCAAGGTCCTGCTCGCCGACCAAAGCGCCACCGTACGAACCCAGACCATTGATCTCCTGGTGAACACCCGGCGCAACGAGTCCGAGCTCGCCGGCGTCCTCCAGGACATGATGCGCCGCGAGCAGAACACCTACATTCGCCAACGAGGCCAAACCGCGCTCCGCGCCATGAACGCCTCTCTCGAAACGTTCTAGACCCCCAAAACGCCATGCGCGAACGCGAACCGTCGCGCTGCCATTCGCGAAATAACGCCCCCGGCAATGCCGGGGGCGTTCGGCTTGCGGACTATTCACCTGGACCATTTCGTAATGCAACGTACAGCCGGCTTCGACCGAGGGGTTGTCACGTCAGTACCTGAGTCACCAACCTGCGACTGCCCCCGCAAACCAGCACACAGTCACCGGAGCATCCAAACGAACCCGGCTTCCCTGAGTCGGCTCTCCTGAAGGGTTTCGCAGAGGCACGCGCATGCCCGAAAATGCATCGAAAACAGGCGCGGAATCAGTCCATTTCACAGCGAAAATCATGCAAAAACCATCCATTTCGCGTGACAAAACAGGCACTGTACCGTCTGAATAGGGGAAGCAGCTAGTACCGGTTGCCTCAAAAAGCGCCGACACGGTGTTCCCCCGCGAGCCAACCAGGCCCGCGGGGCCACCCGGCCGAAAAGGTCGGAATCGCACTCCGGGAGAATCAAAAACAATGTTTGCCTGTACCAAATCACGTCGCGCTGCCTGGACCGCTACCGCGGCCGCGGCGCTGTTTTCCTTGCCAATCGCGGCTCAACCCGCTCCGCCAGCGCCAGCCGCTCCACCCGAGCCCCAGCGTCAATTCAAGATGGTGACGGTCGGCGGGTCGGTCAGCTACCTCGGCATCGGGGTCAAAGAAATCTTGGGCGACCGCGCTAAAGAACTCAAACTAAAGGAAGAAGCTGGCGTCGAGGTCACTCGCGTCGACGCCGGCAGCCCGGCCGAAAAGGCGGGCCTCAAGGCCGGAGATGCCGTCCTGGAGTATCAGGGCAACCGCGTGGAAGGCGCCGAACAGTTCGTCCGCTTTGTCCGCGAAACGCCCGTCGGCCGCCAGGTGAAGCTGAAGATTGTTCGCGGTGGCTCCAACCAGCACCTGACCGCGACCATTGGGGAACGCCAGAATTCGGTGTTCGGAATGTCCCCCAAAGACCGTGAGCGGGTGGAACAGGAGTTGGCCCGGGTCCGCGAGCGGCTTAAGAACATGCCGGAAATCCGGATGCCTGATGTTCCCCACGCCGTGATGGGCTGGCGCAGCGGCATGCTGGGAATTGATGGGGAGGCGGTGGAGGAGCAGCTTGCCGAGTTCTTCGGAGTACGTGAGGGAGTCCTCGTGCGCGGCGTGGCGAAAGATATGCCGGCGGCGAAGGCCGGAGTCAAGGCGGGGGATATTGTGGTCCGGGTTGAAGACACCCGCGTACGCTCGCCCCGCGACATCACCAGCGCGATCCGCTCAGCGAAGAACCGCAAACCGCTCAAGGTCACCGTGGTGCGCCAGAAATCCGAGATGACCCTGGACATCCAACTCGATGACGAACGCCCGGGCCCGGCCCGCGGCACTACCGTCAGCCGCCCGCAGGACTTCGAGTTCTGACACCGCGCGCCTGGGAGGGTGGCACATGGCAGCCCTCCCTGCCCATTTCCGTTAGAAGGCCCGCACAACCGCTCGCTGAACCTTTAGTAGAAGGTCAACCTCATTCTTAGGAACACGTAACTCGGCGGCGATCTGCTCGGGCCGATCGCCACGTCGCGCCAGCCGCAGGACTTGCGTTCGCTGGTTGGCGTTCACACCGGTCGAGACGATCTGCGGACGGCGTACCGCCGACAGACTCGCCACGGTCTCTTCCACCGCCTTCGTCCGACCGGCCCACTCGCCCAAGCGAGTTTCCAGATTTGCCAGTTGCCCGCCGATCACCCCAGTCTGACGCTCCGTGTCCGAGATCCGGTTTTCCAGCTTTCGCTTCATCGATTCCATTCGCGCCGCAGTGGCGACGAATAGATAGAAGCAGCCACCCATTGCCGCCGCCAGCGCGCCGTAATAGGCGATGGGATGTTCCACAGAAAATGGCATATCTCGCTCCTTACTTTCCTAGTCCACGGACTTCAGCCGTTCCGAACGGCTCACGATCTGTTGAATGCGCACGCCATAATTACCCTCGATCACGACAACTTCCCCCCGGGCAATCACGCAGTTATTGACGATGACTTCCACCGGTTCAGTGATCGTCCGATTGAGCTCGATGATCGAACCTGTACTGAGTTTGATCACCTCCTTCAGCAACAGATTGGTGCGACCGAAAGAGACGCTCACGGGCATTTCAACGTCCAGCAGAAGCTCCATCGATGGCGGCGGCGGATGGGACATGCCACCACCGGAAGAGGTGCTGGCGGCGGCGGCGGCCCGTTGCGGCTGCGCCTGTTTCTGTTCCACCGCAGCCGGCGCCGCGGCCTGCTTCTCCGACTCTGCCTCCTCGTGCAGGAGAGCTTCGATGACGACGGGCTCAATGCGCACAAAGAGGTCGGCGGCAAACCCTGTGGGGCTGGCCAACCGCAAACAATGAAAGGGCGCCGCCGCGCTCGATACCGGAAGCGGAGATTCAGCACCGGACTCCAGGGTGACTTCCGTACCCGCCTTACCGGTCAGGAACCGAGCCAACCCCGACAGCGCCTGGGTGAGCAGTTCCAGATACGTCGCACGGATGTCGCTCTCCTCCGGATCCTCCAACCCCACCGCGACCAGAGCACGCGTCCCGATCTCGCGCCAGACAGTGTGCTCAACGGCAACCTGAAAGACGGGGCTTTTGTGAATGTTGAGTTTCTGACTCCAACACAGCAGCCGGCTCGTATCCCCGGGAACCTGTTCGTCTGGCAGCGTCGAGGGCCAAGGCTCGCCCAGCATGCCTTCCAGCGCCAAAGAGAACTGGGCGCCGAGTTGTTCGAGAATTTCCTTCTGTAGACTTTCCATGACGAAGGTCTCCGGTTACAGTCCCCTATCCATCGGCCAGCGCTTCTCCAAGTACGCGCGCAGACGCAAGATGGCCTGCGATTTCAGTTGGGAGACTCGCGATTCGTGCAACTTCACCACCTTGGCGATCTCCCGCAACGTCAACTCTTCGTGATAGTACAAGCCCAGAACCGTGCGCTCGACGTAAGGCATCTTCTCAATGGCCTGCGCCAGCAATCGCTCCAGCTCAGCCCGCTCCACTATCCGCGATGGCCAGTGCTCCTCGCTATCGGAAACGAACCGGAGCAGATCCCGACCCTCTTCTTCCGGCGCATGTCCTTCCAAGCTTCCC
This sequence comes from Bryobacteraceae bacterium, assembly GCA_044358225.1. Taxonomy (GTDB): domain Bacteria; phylum Acidobacteriota; class Terriglobia; order Bryobacterales; family Bryobacteraceae. The sequence goes on from JBIKOG010000024.1 coordinate 36,162, forward strand.
AGGTTCACGCCACGAACATCGATGAGCCAGTCGTGGTATTCCTCGGTACTGAGTCCCAACTCGCGCGCAATCTCATCCTCACTGGGCGCACGGTGGTTCCGCTGCTCCAAAGTGGCGATGGCCGCTTCGATCATCTTCACTCGTTTGCGTTGCTGGCGGGGTGCCCAATCCATTCCGCGCAGGCTATCGAGGATCGCACCACGGATCTTGTACTCCGCGTACGTTTTCAGCTTCACGTTAAGCTTCGGGTCGAAGTTATCGATCGCCGATATCAGCCCCACGATACCAGTGGAGATCAGGTCGTCCAGACTGACACTCCCAGGCAGCCGTTCATGGATCCGGCGTGCGATCAGCCGGACCTGGGGCAGATGCTCCAGGATGAGGGTTTCTCGATCGGGCGTCGCTTTAACACTAGCGGTTTGAGTCTGCATGTGGGATCTCCATTCAGATCCGCGAGGCACCGGCTGTGGCGGCGCTTGCGAGGTTGGATGACGGATACGCCGCGTTTGTCGCGGCAGTGAAGGGGCTATTTCCTAGAAGAGCGGCCGCGATTCGAGAAGCATCCGCCTCTTCGATATCCTCGGGAATGCCGGGACCGGTTGAGACCCAATCGACAGCGAGGCGTGTTGCGCGAGCGAACGCCCAGGCAGGTCCGAAGTACTCTGTTTCATCGAGGCGGGTAAACAGCAGTCGCGATGGCGCAAAGCAGGAAAAGTGCTTCTGCCGGCGCTGCATATCGCTGTAGCGGAGGGTCGCGGGAAGAACAAGGTGGCAGTGACTCATTCCGACCTGACTGAGATAGCCAGCCGTCTCCTCCATGATGTCCGTGTCGCCGGCCGCGTACCCGGGAGTGTCGATCAGGACAATGCCCCGATTGGCGGTCCCGGCAAGAGCCTGTGGCAAGGCACCGCTAAAGTCGAGGGACTGAAACGGAACCCCCAGGAGAGAACAGATATGGGCGAGTTGATCGGAGGCGCCGATCCGTAGGTTGTCGATCGAGAACACCTGTACAGCCTTGGCCTGCGCCACACCGAGCCGAAACGCGAGTTTCGCAATCGCCGATGTCTTGCCGGCCCCGGTGGGGCCGACGAACGCCAGCACCCTCGCCGATTGGCTTTCTCCGGTCATGACATGTGGCCACTCCGCGGCCAATAGCGGAAGGACCGCCTGCTCGGTGGCGCCGTTATCGGCCAAGCCGCGAAGCACCATTCCCTCCAAAACAGTTCGGCAGCGGGAGAGGACGTCATCGATCGTTGTCGGAGGGACTTCCGCATCGAGCAACCTGGCGCGTAAGGCGTCTAACTGGGGGCGAGCGGGGCTCAACGGCTCAAGCCGGCTGGCATCCGGTTTTCTGTTCAGAGCGTCAAGCAGGGTCGTCAGTTCGCCCCGAAACCGCTGCATGCTTCCGGTCGAATCACGCCGAGGCGCCGGAAGTGGCGCGGACACCTTCGGCGGAGGAGGCGGGGTGGCGGCCGCGGCAAATATCACTTCCAAGCGGACCCGGCCTCCCTCCGGCGTTTCCAGCCGTTTGGAGTCGACGAGCATCGCGTCCTCGCCGAGCTCCGTCTTGGCAGCCTGGAGGGCTTCTTCCATCGTGTGTACGAAATAGGACTTTAGACGCATGTTTTGCCTTTACGAGGCCGCCAGTCGCGCCAGCCCCTGAGAAACAACTTTGATTCCAGGCGGGATTTCGCTGTGCGATAAGACGGTGAGATTGGGAAGGGACGACTCCGTCAATTGCCGGAGGAAGAATCGCGTACCACTGCCGGTTAGCGCGATCACCGGACCTTCCGCGCTGCCGATGACGGCGCGGATCCGGTCCACGATTTCGTGAATTCGCTTCGGAGCCAAATTGATGGCGGAATTTGTTTCTGTATGTTCGATCGCCGATTCGATCAAGCCTTCCATCGCCGGGTCGATAAGGCATGCATGCAATTCGTTGGCGGAATTCAAATAGGGCCGGACGACCATTCGCCGGATCGACTGGCGGACGTACTCGGTCAGCAAGACCGGATTCCGGGTCACTCCGGCGGCCTCGCCGAGCGACTCGAGAATGGAAACAGCATCTCGAATCGAGACCCGCTCACGGAGGAGATTCTGCAAAACTCTCTGCACGGTAGCCAGAGGAAGCAATTTGGGAACCAAATCCTCGACGACTTTCGGATTTTCCTCTGCGACCCGATCCAGCAGCCGTTTGGCATCCTGGCGGGAATAGAGTTCATGCGCATATTCCCGAATCGTTTCAGCCAGATGCGTACCGAGAACGCTGACGCCATCGACGACGGTATAGCCCGAGTTACGAGCCTCCTCGGATTGTCCTGAGGCAATCCAGAACGCGGCAATTCCGAATGCGGGTTCCCGAGTTGAAACGCCTTCCAATTTGGGACAATCCCGCGACGTGGGGATGGCCATGTCCATTCCAGAAGGAAGTTCAAACCGCCCGATCTCGACACCCTTCAGACCGATCGTGTACTCGCGCGACTTCAGGTTGAGATTGTCGGTCACTCGAACAGCGGGCACAAGGTATCCAAGATCAGTGGCAAGTTGTCGCCGGATACCGGCAATTCTTCGTAAAAGTGGCGAATTTACGCCACCTTCGACAAGCCGTACCAGCCCAAGACCGACCTCCACCGACAGCGGTTCCACGCGCAATAGCGTCTCCAGGTTCTCGCGCTGCGGTGCCGGTGCCTCGGCCTCAGCGGCCTGGGGATCAGGCAGCGCCTTCTGCCGGAGCCGCCATCCAATGGTGCCCGTCCCGAGGCCAAGCGCCAGAAAAGGAACCGTCGGCAACCCTGGAAACAGCGCCATCGCTCCCAAAACACCGCCGGCGAGCAACAGAGGTTCAGCCACGCTGAAGATCTGCTTCTCAAAATCATTTCCCAAGCGGTTTTCAGATCCGGCGCGGGTGATAATCAGCGCGCCGCAAACCGAGATCATCAGTGCCGGAATGACGGTCACCAAGCCATCACCGATCGTCAGAATGGTGTAGGTCTCAATGGCGCGGCGCAGTTCCATCCCATGCTGGAACACCCCAATCAGGAACCCGGCGAGAATATTGATGATTGTGATGATGATGCTCGCCACCGCGTCCCGCTGCGTAAACCGGGACGCCCCGTCCATGGCGCCGAAAAACTCGGCCTCCGCGGAGAGTTGCTTGCGACGCTGACGGGCCTCGGCCTCATCGATCAGGCCCGCATTGAGGTCCGAATCGATCGACATCTGTTTGCCTGGCAACGCATCAAGGGTGAAGCGCGCGGTGACTTCCGAGATGCGCACCGCGCCGTGGTTGATGACGACATATTGGATCGCGATCAGGACCAGAAAGATTACCAGGCCGATGATGTAGTTCCCGCCGACGACAAAGTTCCCGAACGCTTCGATTACCCCTCCGGCCGCCGCGGTGCCGCTGTTACCGTGCAGTAGAATGAGTCGCGACGAGGAGATGTTCAATGCGAGTCGAAACAGCGTCATCAACAGGAGCGCCGTTGGGAACACGCTGAAATCCACCGGGCGGGCGATGTAAATCGACACGAGCAGAAGGATGACAGATAGCGTGATGTTCGCACTGATGAGCAGATCCAGCAGGAACGCGGGGATCGGCGTGATCATGAACAGCACAATCCCGAGCACCCCAAGAGGAACCGACAGATCTCGCCAGGGGATCTTCTCCATTGACCCGGACGCCACCTTGCCCGCTTTCGGGCCTGGGGCCTTACGAGAGGACTTCCCGGCACTCACCGGAGCGTGCGGGGGGATTTCGGCGGATACGGCTGGGACGGTGGAGGCAGGTGCTGACATGGTGGGTGAAAGAAAAATTCAAGTAGACGAATCAGGCGAACGACTGGCCGGGCAAACGCCCTCCCATAATGCGGTAGAGATAAGCGAGGATTTCGGCGACAGCTTTGTAGAGGTGAGGAGGGATCTCCTGGCCAACCTCCGCCGCGGCAAACAAGGCGCGAGCCAGAGGCGGGTTCTCGATGATCGGGACCTCGCTCGAAATCGCAAGTTCACGAATACGGCGAGCCACGTGATTGCGGCCTTTAGCGACCACCTTGGGCGCGGCGCCGGCGCCAAGATCGTAGCGAATCGCCACGGCATAATGGGTCGGATTCACGATGACAGCGGAGGCCTTCGGCACATCGGCCATCATCCGGCGGCGGGACATGTCCCGCTGCATCCGGCGGACTTTAGCCTTAATCTGCGGATTTCCTTCCATCTCTTTGTGCTCGTCCCGGATCTCCTGCTTACTCATCCGCAGTTTCTTCATGTACTTCTGGTTCTGGCGCATCCAATCGAACAAACCCAGGAACAGGAACACATAGAGAGAGCGCTCGATCAGGTCACGCAGAGACTCCCCAACGACGGTGACGCCTTGCGCCCAAGGCAGCAGAGGCAAGTAGAGGAATTGCTGGGCATGACCCCATACCAGCCAGGTGGCGACTCCGAGGAAGACAGGCAGCAAAAGCGCGGATCGCAGGAACTGCGAGAGGTTTTGCGCCGGTAATTCCGTAATCCGCGACATCGGGTTTAACCGCTGTAGATCGGGAGCAAGTTTCTTACCGGAGACGCCCAGACGGGATGCAGCCAACTGCGCGATCAGCGCGGTCACCGACAACATCAAGCCACTCACGAGCAGCCCACCCATGGCCGGCGCCAAACGATTCCTGAACAGGTAGATCAAGCCCTCCCGCTGCAGATCCGTCCCGGAAAAGGCCAGCTTCACGAAGCTCTTGGTGTAACCAACGGCGTCAAACAGGAACTCCTGGAACCCGGATAGGAGCAACATCGCGAAGACGATGAACTGGGCCCCGCTCACCAACTCCTTTGTGGAGATGTAGTTGCCCTCTTTCCGGGCCTGCTCCAGTTTGCGTGGTGTCGCTTTCTCTGTTCTGTTATCGCCGTCGCCCATATCGCTACCTCGGCCCCGCCATCAGAAACTGCATCACTTCGAACGACCGTAGCGAGGCGCGTTCGACGGCGCCGGGCAACATTGGCGTGCCGTATGCCAACAGCACCATCGAGGCCAACATCTTCAGCGGAAAGCTCAGCGACAACAACTGCAGTTGCGGCTGAATTCGGCTCAACAGCGCCAGGGCCGTGTCGATCACAAGGAGAATGGCCACAATCGGCAGTGAACACCGGATGGCATCGATGAAGAGTTGCGGGAAAAGCGCCATCACCGCGCCAACATGCTGAGACGTCAGTGTGAACTGACCGGGCGGAACGGTCTGCAGTCCCGAGAGGAGAAACCGGAACAGGACGGTATCCAAGCCCATCGCCAGAAATAGCAGTGAGGACCCGAGACTAATCAGGACCTGCAGGATTGCCGAATCGGCGTTGCTGGTTGGGTCGATCGTGGATGCGTAAGAGAAGCCCGCCTGGAGGCCAATCATCTGCGTACCCAGTTGTAGTCCCTCCTGAATCAGAGCGACGCAGAGCCCCAATCCAACGCCCAGCGCCGCTTCGGAGAGTGCGATTTTCGCCATGTCCCCAAGCGAGTACAGAGCCCCGTCCGTCTGCCCCGACCAGGGCATCAACAGTACGGTGAACAACACCGCCAGCACGAGTCGATGGACCTCAAAGCCCAGCCGGAGTCCTGGGATAGGAAGAAATGTCAGTAAGCCCGTCATCCGGCAAAGCACCAGCCCGAAGTTGAACAGGAGGCTGAATGGGATGCGCAATTCGGCGGAAGAATAGGCACCCTGCAGATGAATCGCGTCAATGGGCATATCGCCCCAGATCCCCGAAGATGCCGATCGTGTACTCCATCAATCGGGTCAGCATCCAAGGCAGGAACAAGAAGATCGCGGCCAGAAACGCAGCCAGCCGCGGAACGGAGCCAAAGGCTGAATCCTGGATCGAGGTCACAATCTGAATCAGACTGATAATCGCCCCGGCCACAAAGCCGACGAGCAACAGCGGTAGTGCCAGCCAGAAGGTCTGCATCAACGCCTGTCGAACGATTTCAGAGACAGCTTGGGGAGTCATAAGATTTCAGTAGAAGGAACGAACCAGAGAACCGGCCACCAGGTTCCAGCCGTCCACGAGAACGAACAGCAGAATCTTGAAGGGCGAGGAGACCATCGCCGGAGGTAGCTGCACAATCCCGACGCTGAGTGTGACGGAGGCCACCAGTAGATCGATGATCAGGAAGGGGAGGAACAACATGGCACCGATCTGGAATCCTGTTTTCAACTCGCTCAGAACATACGCAGGCATCAGGATGCGCAGTTCGAGATCCGCGGCCTTCGCGGGCGGCGCAGTGTGGGATACGTCCAGCAACATCTGGACGTCCTTCTCGCGGACATACTTCACAAGGAACCCGCGAATCGGCTCCATCCCCTTCTTCATCGCCGCATCGCCCGCCAACGATCCCTGTTCGTAAGGCTGCCAGCCTTCCTCGTAGGACTTCTGCAATGTCGGCTGCATGATCATCATCGTCAGGAACATGGCCAATCCGATGAGAACCGGATTCGATGGAGTCGATTGCGTGCCGATGGCCTGCCGGAGGAAATGAAGAACGAGTGTGATTCGCAGGAACGGGGTTACCGACATCAGCAAGACGGGCAGGAGCGTCAACCCAGTCAGCAGCAACACGATCTGCATCGGAACGCCGAGGGTCGCCTGCTGGGCGCTCACCGTCGGGGCCGGTCCGCGAGTTGCAGCCGTTAGCAGATCGGTTGGAGCGCCCCAACTCGCTATCGCGAAAAAGCAGACGAATGCGAGGCGCCGGCCTAGTGAGCCCATACGCCACCCGTTTCCGCCTGGACGACTGTTTCCGTGACCGGCTTGGCGGCCAGTACGCTGCAGGGGTGATTCCCGGTAGCAAGCAGGATCTCCCGCCCGTCCCATTGGATGACGACGAGTTGGCAACCGTTCGCCAGAGATACGCGCTGTTGCACTTGTACGCGCTGCGTAGAAGCGTTATTGGAGCGCAGTCGCCGCAGCCCTTCCAGGGTGAGCCACAGCAGACTGATGGTCCCGCCGATCGCCGCAAGTTGAGTAAGTTGTTCCATAACGCGTTATTCCTCCAGGTTGAAGTCGGTAATCCGCACACCCATCGACGACTCGATAATCACGATTTCCCCAAATGCGATCAGCGACCCGCCGACCAGAATGTCGAGGTTCTCACCGGCCGAGCGGTTCATCTTGATGACACTGCCCTTATCCAGCGCCAGAATGTCCCGGACCGTCATCACCTTGCGATCCAGCTCGACGAGAACATCGAGCGAGATGTCGCTGAAGTGTCCGATTTCGTCAATGGTCTTCATCGAAAACTACCGTTTCAGGTTGATCGTTTCCTGGCTGAGTTCGTCCACTGTTGTGATCACCCGCGAGTTGGCCTGGTAGCCGCGCTGCAGAATGATGAGGTTCGTAAATTCGCGTGCAATGTCGACGGTCGAATTTTCAATCGCACCGCCAAGAATGGTTCCTCGGCCACCGGTCCCAGGCAAACCAATCGCCGGCAGCGCGGACCGTCCGCTCAATTGATATGCGTTGTTGCCGACCGACAGGAGCGACTCCGGGTTGCGAACCGATGCCATTGCCAACTGGCCCACAAGAACCTGTTCCCCATTCGAGTACTGCGCCAGCACCGAACCGGAGTCACCCAGGCCAACGCGGATCAACTGTGCCGCCGGGTTCCCATCCTGTCCAATCGCCGAAATGGCTGAGGTTTGCGCAAACTGGGTCAACCGGGGATTCGCACCGTTGTACAGATTCCACGTAATATTCATGTCCGCCGCTCCACTGGCGAGCCCTGTAATCGCGAGTGCGGGAAACGGCCCCGTGACCGGCGGATTCACCAACTGCCCAGAAGTGTCAAAGTTGATCGTGCCAGTGACGGGCGTGACAGGGGCCGTCACGTCAGAGTTCGGGATACTCACCGAGTACGCCCACTCGCCCGGGTTCACCGATTTCGTGAAGTTCACCGACACAATGTGCGAGACGCCAAGGCTGTCGTAAACCTCGATCGAGCCGGCGAAGGTATCGGCCGGCGGTCCTGCCGACGCGGCGGCGTTCAGATTCATGTCGAACGAGATCGCCTGTGTAGCGCTGGCCGGTCGCAACGTTCCCACCGGAATCGTGATGTCGCCGACCGGCCCATTCGAGTCCACGACGCCGTTGGCGCCAACCCAGCCCTGCACCTTCTCCCCAGTCGCCGTTAGTAGCGCCCCGTTCTTGTTGACCTGAAGGTTCCCGCCGCGGCCGTAAATGGTACCGCCCGCCGGGTTCTTCAACACCAGGAAACCGTCGCCCTGGATCGCGGCATCCAAGGGGCCGTTACTCGTCTGAATGGCGCCCTGCGAAAACTGGCGGAGAGTTAGTGGCCGCGCCACGCCGAAACCGACCTGCGTCTCGCCAAGCCCGGCCCCCAGCGACTGGGTAACCAGGTCATAGAAGGAGACAACGCTGGCCTTGAAGCCAGGCGTATTCAAGTTGGCCAAGTTGTTACCCACGACATCGATCGCCGTTGAGTGGGCGCCAAGCGCGGAGAGTGCGGTAGAAAATGAGGTAAACATGAGTTCTCCAGGTAGTAGTTAAGAATTCGTCTCGGACGTGGAAGACGTCCCGGCAGTCAAGGCAGTCCGGATAGCAGCGATGTCCTGCCGCATTCCGAGCATCTGCTCCATCTCCGTGAACTGGGACAATTGGGACAGGAACTGCGTCCCATCCGCCGGATTGAGAGGGTTCTGGTTTTTAATCTGCGCTACTAGCAGCTGCAGGAAATTCTCTTTTGTGGCAGTACTGTTGCCTGCTGTCGGCAGCTTCACTGCCGTCGAGTCGGCGGCCGCCTTCGTATCAGTTACGGACATGAGATTCATCGCGATGCTCCCTGTTGAAACGTGCCTTTGTTTGCGTCTGCCGCAACCGGAAGCGTAAACGCTTCAGATTGGACATTCTTCATTTGCTTGCGCAGAAAGAACGCCTGCTGCTGTTGCTGACGCTCCTGATTCTGCTGCTGCCGCTCGTTGGCGTTCTGGAACGACTGCGCATCGTTTTGGCCACCGGACGGTTCCGCCATCACCATCTGTTTTTCCTGCGTTCTCGCCACCATCACCGGCATCGACTCGTCCAGCCGGGCGCCAGGTTTCAACTCTGCGACGAAGCCCTTTTCGGCAAGCGAGTGAAGGAGCGGCTCCATCCGAGTGCCTTCAATCGGCGCAACCGATGAATCGAACGACCTCAACCGAACGTTGACTTGATCGCCCCGCTGAGACACCACGAGCCGCATCGGAGTCATGTCACCGCTGCCGGCCGGCGCCGGCACGTCCACTTGCAGCGTAGCGATCTGAGCAGGCTTTATTGGAGCGGCCGGCTCCAACACCACGCCTTCCACCGGAGCCGTTTCACTGACTCGGCTCGGCACCGATGCTCTGCTAACGAATTCCGCGTTAAAAGTCGATGCGCGCGGCCCGCCGTCCAGCAACTTGGGCTCGGAGGACTCGTTGCCTGTCGGCGAGGCTTCAGGCTTCGAATCCTGGAGGTTTCTCTCCGGCGTACGCTCGCGAGGGAGATCGATCGTCGGTCGCTTCTGCTCGGGCGTTTCCGCGTCCGGTTCCCGATCATCTGCCCCCATCTCCTGGCGAGGCGATTCCTCAGGCTGGCGGGCGCGCACGCCCACGATTGACGGCTTAGCCGGAGTGTCCGGCTCGACAGGGCGCAAAGACTTTGGCATGGGCTCGGCTTGTGGTCGGATCACAGGAGCAGCTTCCGCACCGCCGGTTTCAGCAGGACCGGTTTCAGCAGGTTGTGTTTCCCGCACCGTGAACTCGGCCGACCATAACACTTCCCCCTTGTCGTCCGGCTTCAACGTGGGGCGCGGCGTTGCGCCAGTCACCGCCGTAGTGATTTCTGGAGTCGATTGGGCGGGCACCGCATCAGCGCGCGGAGAGTCATTGCGGACAATCTTTGGAGCATCGGGGGAAGTTGGTGTCGGCGAGTCAACCGCAACAAGAGTGGGAACCGGGGCAACAACCGGCGTCGGGACCAGCGTGACAGGCGCCGGCGTTGGTTCCGGTGCAGGCATCGGATCGGCCTCGATCACAGACACTGCTTCCTCCGTCTCATCACGTTCGGCGACCATAATCGGCAAGCTGGGCACCTCGACCGCATCCACTTGCACCGGGGCATCATCGGGCACCGCCGCCAAGCCGGAATCCTGGGTTTCCGGAGGAATTGGTGCTTCAAACGCGGGAACAGTCGGCAGCAGACTCAACCATTGGACCTTTGACGGCGCGGGAGAAGGCGTCGATACTTCCTCCGGCATCGCCGCCGGTGCCTCCGTTTCAATGTTCTGTTCCCCGAGCCATGCCACAAGCCAGTTCAGCGCCGACGCCTCACCGACTACGATAGGCGCCGCACCGGGCGCTGCTTCGGTTGGGTTCGCCAGCGAGGCAGTCAAGATACCAGCCAGGCCGGAGGGAGGCGGACCGGGAACGGGGGTCGAGGAGAAAGCGGAAATGGGTGTCACGCCGTCATCTATGCAGATCGATGCCCAAAAGCAGAATTGGAGAAAACAAAGGGAATAGCAGGCAATCTACCGACTGCCTTCCCGTAATCGCGGCAAAAATGTGCCGTTTCGGAAATGGCTGTCGAGATTTTGCCATTTTGAAACGGCGTACAGGCCGAATACACAGGAAAAAGGGGGAAATCCTGTTGGCACCCCGCGTGCATAGAACGAGGCAGCACTATGGACGCCATCGGCATTGCAGCAGCGAGCGGTCTTCGGGCCAGGATGGAAAGCCTGGAGATTCTTGCGAACAATTTGGCCAACGCCAGCACTTCGGGATTCAAAGCGGACCGCGAGCGCTACACCACGTATTGGGCCGCGGAGTCGACATCCGCATTGGACGCGGGCCGAGGCGGCGCCGGCGTATCGCCCGTCGTCGAGCGCAATTGGATTGACTTCACGCAAGGCCCCCTCACAAGGACCGGCGTTCCAACCCATTTAGCCATCAATGGCCCCGGCTTTCTCTCGGTGAAACGCGGCGACGAAACACTCTTCACTAAGAACGGTGAGCTTCAGGTAAGCGCCCGCGGCAATCTCGTCAATGGGGAGGGGCTCGACATCCTCGGCGCGAATGGACAACCCGTCCGGGTTGACGCAGCCCAACCCCTGGAGATTCGCGCGGATGGCAGCATCTGGCAGGCGGGTGCGCAGACAGGACAAATACGTCTTTCGGAATTTCCCGACCAACAGAGTCTGCAGAAAGCCGGCCACACCTATTTCCGATGGCCCGGCCAGCCTGAAGAGATTCGTGTCAGCCCATCGACGCGCGTACTACAAGGAACTTTAGAAGCCGCCAACACCGGAGCCGCCGAGGGCGCCGTTCGTATGGTGAACGTCTTGCGCCAATTCGAATCGCTTCAGAAGGCAATGCAATTGGGCAATGAGATGAACCGCCGCCTGGTTGAAGAGGTAGCCAAAGTATGAGCCGCCAAGGAGAAATGACATGATTCGAGCCCTATTCAGCGCTGGGAGCGGTATGTCCGCGCAGCAGACGAATGTCGACAACATCGCTCACAATCTGGCTAACGCCAACACCGTCGGCTTCAAGATGCGCCGAGCCCAGTTTCAGGATCTGCTGTACCAGAACCTGGTCCAGCCCGGTGCTGCCGCCGGGACGCAAACCGTAGTCCCCAGTGGTCTCCAAATCGGACTGGGCGCCCGGACTTCCTCAAACGAAATTATATTCACCCAGGGCAGTTTCCTGCAGACCAACAACCCACTCGATCTCGTCATCGAGGGACGTGGCTTTTTCCAAGTACGCCGCCCAACCGGGGAAATCGCCTACACCCGCGCCGGTCAGTTCCAACTGAACCGCGACGGCGTTCTCGTTACCGGCGACGGCGACCCGATCGAGCCGCAGATCACAATCCCTGCCGAGGCGCAGGCCGTCACCATCGCCCAGGACGGCACAGTGAGCTTCTCTCAATCCGGGCAAGCGGCGGCCCAGCTCGCCGGCCAACTCCAACTGGCAACCTTCGTAAATCCAGCCGGCATGAACATGATCGGCCGCAATCTCTATCTCCCCACCGACGCCTCCGGTGAACCGACGCTCGGCAACCCCGGCGGACAGGAAGGCGCCGGCAGCCTCATGCAAGGCTACGTCGAGCAGTCCAACGTCAGCGTTGTGGAAGAGTTCATCAACCTCATCACAAGCCAGCGCGCTTATGAAGCCAACTCGAAAGTCGTTCGTGCCGCCGATGAAATGTATCAACAGATCAATAACATTACTCGTTAGCCTGGGTTTGCTGGCAACAGCTGCCGAAACCTGTGCGCTCGTCGATGGCGCCAAAATCCGCGCTGCCGATCTTGCCCTCCTTGCCCCGGCTTTCGCCGCGCTCCCACCGGACAAGGAACTCGCGCCCGCTCCGGCTGGAACGATGGTGCGCGTCTTCTACAAGGCCCAACTTGCGGCGTTGCTCCCCGGCCTCCAGGTAGAGCTCCCCGACCGGCTCTGCGTGCAAAGAAAGCGGGACGTCATCCCGCCCGAAGCGTGGGAGGCCGCAGTGGCTGCCGCCATGACGTCCATGTGCGCCACCACTCCTTGGCGCGCGAAAGTTCTTGAGGCTCCGCAGCACCGCTTTCCCACTGGGGAAATCCTCTTCAACCGTTCCGGCATTGTCGCCAGCCGCGGATCGGTTCAATTGTGGCGAGGGGCACTAATGCTCCCGGACAAGAGTTCCATTCCCGTCTGGGTTCGCGTCGAGTTGCAAGCGCGACGGCGAGCCACGATCCTTCAACACGCCGTAGCCGCCGGTGCGACCCTGACGGCGGAGGACTACAAGCAGGACGAGATCTGGGCTCCAGGCCCGTGTACCGGCGAGAAAGAACTTCCGAACCCAGACGGACTCGTCGCCAAGCGAGCGATCGCCGCCGGTGCCGCGCTGGTCAAAGAGGACCTCCGCCGCCCGCCGGCGATCCATCGTGGGCAGTCCGTCGAATTGGAGGCCGCCTCCGGCGCGGCTCGCATTCGCGTTCCCGCGGTTGCCGAACAGGATGGCGAAGTCGGTGAGACCGTGCACCTCCGTAGCAGCTGGAACGGATCGCGACTGACCGGACGAGTAACAGGTGCGCAGAAAGCGAGGGTGGAATGAAAACCAATCTATTTTGGATCGGAATGATCCTCTGGTCGCTCCATTCCGGTGCGGCCACTTGGCCAAAGGGGAAGGTGGAGCCCTGCACCGCCGAGTCCCCCGAATCAAAGCACTGTTCGGCATTGGACCGTTATCTTCTTACCGTCGCGGGGGAAACATCGCGGTTCACATCCGGTGGCAGCCCTGGATCACTCTTCACGCCAGGAGGACGAATGACCGACCTCGGCCGCGACTTTCGGGCGATGTTCCCTGGTGATACGGTCACAGTCGTCGTCAGCGATCGAGCGACCGCGGTAGCCAGTGGCACAACCAACACCAGCCGATCCTCCAGCGTCACTGCCGGCGTACAGGCCGCCCTTGGTCCGATCAAGGCCACCGGTCCCCTCGGGCAACTGGCTGGCGCTAAGTCCGATTCGGCGATTAAAGGCACCGGTTCCACCACACGTTCGATGCAACTATCGACAACCGTAACATCCATCGTCGAGCGCGTCCTGCCAAATGGCAACCTCCTTCTCCGCGGTTCGAAATCAATCGCGGTCAACTCGGAGCGACAGGTCGTCGAGGTGAGGGGCATCGTGCGCCCTGAGGACCTCCAAGCTGGGAACACGATCGCCAGCGACCGGGTCGCCATGCTCGACATCAAGGTTAACGGCAAAGGCGTCGTCGGAGATTCGATCCGCCGGCCATTCATTCTCTACCGCATCCTCATGGGCCTGCTGCCCTTCTGAAAGTGAGTCGCACATGTCGCAACAGATGGCGCGTGTCTTATTCCTCCTTGCACTGCACGCAATCAGCGCCTTCGGTGCCGTCAGCCGGGTGAAGGACCTCGCCGCCCTGGAGGGCGTGCGCGAGAACCAGTTGGTCGGCTACGGCCTCGTCGTCGGACTCAACGGCACCGGCGACAAACGCCAGACCGTCTTCGCCGCGCAAAGTCTCGCCAACATGCTCAACCGTATGGGAGTCGCCGTTAATCCCACGGCGATGCAGGCCAAGAACGTGGCGGCAGTCATGGTCACAGCCACGCTTCCGCCATTTGCGCAACCGGGAACGAAGATCGACACTACCGTGGCCACCATCGGCGATGCGTCCAATCTACAAGGTGGCCAACTCCTGTTAACCAGTCTCCGGGGCGCCGATGGCCAGGTCTACGCAGTCGCCCAGGGAGGAGTCCTCACGGCAGGCTTCATCGCGGGCCGCGCTGGTAACTCTCAGACGGTCAACCACCCCACGGCCGGTCGCGTCCCCAGCGGAGGAATCGTCGAACAGGCGGCCCCCTCCGTAATCACAGAAGGCCGCCTCCGGTGGCAACTCCAACGCGCCGACTTCACCACCGCCATGCGACTGGCCGCCGTAATTAACACCAAGTTCGCCGCCGGCCGCCCACCGGTAGCAAGAGCCTCCAACGCTGGCGTCGTCGAAGTGGAGACGCCTGCCGAATGGAAAGCTCGTCCGGTGGAGTTCATCGCGACAATTGAAGCCCTCACCCTCGACTCCGACAGAAAACAGCGCCTCGTCATCAACGAACGAACCGGAACCATCGTCATGGGGAAAGACGTTCGAATTTCGCCAGTCTCCATCCTCCACGGCAGCTTGTCTGTTGAAGTCCAGACGCAGCTCGACGTCTCCCAGCCCACTCCGCTTTCCGCTGGCGCAACCACCGTTACTCCATCCGTTGGCGTCGGCTCAAAGGAAGACGTCGCCAAACTAGTCCAGCTAAAGGAAGGTGCCACCGTGGACGAACTAATCCGTGGACTCCAGAAAATCGGCGCCACTCCCCGCGAAGTGATCGCCATCCTGCAATCGCTGCAAGGCGCCGGAGCACTCGACGCAGAAATCCAGGTTATCTAGGCCCACCATGGAACTCACCTCGCTCCAAAAATCCGCCCACCGCACCGACTTTGGCGAAGTCGGCAAGGTCAAGGACACCAAAACCGCCGCCCGGGAATTTGAGGCAATGCTCATCGGCCAACTTATGAGCTCCGCCTTCTCGCCCGACTCAATGGGCTTAGGCGGTGAAATGGACTCCGGGGCCCAAACGATGATCGACTTCGGCCGCGAACATCTATCGCGCGTCATCGCCGAAGGCGGTGGATTAGGGCTCGGTAAAACGATCGAGGCCGGACTCGCCAAAGATGAGAAGAAGGCCGCCGCGCTCCTTAAGCGCTAAGTGCCAACGACTCTCCATGGTGCTCTTCTTCCTGCGGTTCTTCTAGCTGACTCCACGCCTCCAGAAGCGTGCTCAATAGCTTCTCAGCCTCCGCCAGCGGCACATCGCTTTGCTCGATATTGGCATCCCCCAGACGCTTGTGAATGTAGACGTAGAGTTCTGCCAAACTGGCAGCCACATCCCCGCCTACCTCCTTGTCCAAGCTGATCGCCAATTCCTGCACAATCGCGCACGCCTTGGTAATCGCCGCGGAACGTTCCCGAATCTGCCCGTTCGCCAGGCAGGTTCGCGCCTGCCGGATGGCCTGAATCGCCCCCCGGTACAGCGCTCGGACAAGCTCCAGCGGGCTCGCGCCGAGAATATCCCAATCTTGTTGATTTTTATAGGCTTGGATCGACATTCACTCTGCTTTCGTTGCCACTTACTAGACTCTTCGGAGAAACAAGTAGGAGCTTGAGAGAATGATTGGCGCCGTTATCGCGCTCGCATCTCTTCCGCCAAACGCAGAGTATATTCCGGCGGCAATTGCCGGATTACCTCCCTCGTCTGACGGTCAATGATGCGCATCAGGGGACGGTGCGTCTCCCGATCCAGCACAAACGTCAGTTCGTAGTTTTCTCCAAAAAACTCCGTAGCGTTAATCGCTTTAATCGCTTTGACGAGTTCGCGCCGCTCCGTCGCCTGTTGCTGATCGAGCTTCGTATCAGGCAACGGCGCCGGTAACGCTGTCTTTTCGATTGTTTTGGTATCCATACCGACCGCCTCCGTAATAGGGGTTCTGGTATGTCATATCGGAAAGATCCGATAAAGCTTGAGGAAAATCGTACTAAGCCATTCGCTTAGGCGAGGTTCAACACCTTCAGCGTAGTCCCACGTTCCTTTTCGATCTTCTGCTGCAGCAGCATAATCCCGTAAATCAACTGCTCCGGCCGCGGCGGGCAACCCGGCACGTACACGTCCACCGGAATCACCTGATTCACCGGCACCAGCGCATAATTGCTGAAAACGCCCGTCGACGTCGCGCAGGCGCCCATCGAGATCACCCACTTCGGCTCCGGCATCTGTTGATACAGCTGGCGGATCACCGGCGCCATCTTGTTCGAAACGCGCCCGGCAATAATCATCAGATCCGACTGCCGCGGCGTGCCACGGAACACTTCCGCGCCGAAACGCGAAATGTCGAACCGCGACGCGCTCATCGCCATCATTTCGATGGCGCAGCAGGCCAATCCAAACGTCATCGGCCAAATGGAGTTCTTGCGACCCCAATTAATTGCCTTGTCGATCGTCGTTAGCACGACGCTTTCCGACAGATCGTCCAAAAGCGTGTCGTCGACACGATCAAACAATTCTTCGGGGGCTGCGGGAAGAACGCGTTGTTCCATGGATTTCTATATCAGTATGCCACGCAAAGCACCTCAAAAGTGCGCCCCAGTTGCCCTTCCCTCCGCCCGTTGAGGACACTGGTACCTTACATGTCCAACGGACCCGTCGTCACGCGCTACGAGTTTCCCAGCCCGGACCTCCCCACCGCCCTCCGGCGCGCCGCCGCCGCACACGGTGTCCAGGACGTCTACTGGGACATCTGGGGCCGCGAACACCAGCCCGACGACGACATCAAACAAGCCGTACTCACCTCCATCGGCGTCGATAGCGCCTCCCTGGAATCCGTCGATAACTCCCTCCTCGCCTGGCTCCAACGCGAACGCATCGCCCTCCTACCCTCCTGTGTCGTCACCTCCTCCAACGAGCCCTTTCTCCCCGTCGCCTTCCCCGATGGCGCCACCGGATCCGCCATCCTCACCGTCACCACCGAAGACGGCGACACCCTCACCATCACCGCCAACCTCCCCGCTCTAAACCCCATCGAATCCATCGAAATCAACGACTCCCGCTGGACCCGCGCCGCACTCCCCCTCCCCGCCAACCTCGCGCACGGCTACCACCAGGCCACCCTAACCGCCAACCAAACCACCGCCACCTGCCAACTCATCCATTGTCCCGACCGCGTCTACCAGCCACCCACCATCCAACCCGATCAGCGTCTGGCCGGCATCGCCATCAGCCTCTACGGCCTCCGCTCCTCCCGCAACTGGGGCTGCGGCGACTTCGCCGACCTCCACAAATTCTCCACCTGGGCCTCCCGCCACGCCGGCGCCGCCTTCGTCGCCCTCAACCCCCTCCACGCCCTCGCCAATCGCTCCCCCTACAACACCAGCCCCTACCTCCCCGCCTCCACCTTCTACCGCAACTTCATCTACCTCGACATTGAGTCCATCCCCGAATACGCCGACTCCCCCCTCGCCCAATCCCTCCGTCCCCGCGCACAGGACCGCATCGAAGCCCTGCGCGCCGAAGAGTTCGTCAACTACGAAGGCGTCGCCCGCCTGAAGCGGTTCTTCCTCCAAGTTCTCTACCGCCAGTTCCTCCGCGGCGGCCCCGCCCGCCGCACCGAGTTCGACTCCTTCCGCCGCAAAGAAGGCCGGCTGCTCGAACGCTTCGCCGTCTATAGCGCCCTCGACGAATACCTCCACCGCCGCGACAAAAACCTCTGGATCTGGCCCGACTGGCCCGCCGAATTCAAGAACCCGGACTCCGACGCCGTCGCCCAATTCGCCGCCACAAACTGGAGCCGCGTCGAATTCTGGCAGTTCGTCTATTGGCTGGTCGACCAACAAACCGCCGAAGCCCAGAAACACGCCACCGCCGCCGGCATGCCCATCGGGCTCTATCACGATCTCGCCCTCGCCACCGACCGCTGCGGCTCCGACCTCTGGACCCACCGCCCCTACTTCGCCAACGGCTGCCGCGTCGGCGCCCCGCCGGACGATTTCTCGCCCAAGGGTCAAGACTGGTCCTTCCCGCCCCCCGCCGCCGACCGCCACCGCGCCGACGGCTTCCGCCTCTTCGCCGCCGCCATTCGCAACAACTCCCGCCACGGCGGCGCTCTGCGCATCGATCACGTCATGCGCTTCTTCCGCCTCTACTGGATCCCCGAAGGCAAAGACGCCACCCAAGGCACCTACGTCCGTGAGCCCTGGCGCGACCTCCTCCGCATCGTTGCCCTCGAAAGCCACCGCAATCAGGTCATGGTGATCGGCGAAGATCTCGGCACCGTCGAGGACTACGTCCGCCAGGGCCTCGCCGAATTCGGCGTCCTCTCCTATCGCCTGCTCTACTTCGAAAAGAAGGAGGAGGGCAAGTTCAAACGGCCCGACGAATACCCTGTCAACGCCGTCGTCAGCTCCACCACGCACGACCTCCCCACCCTCGCCGGCTACTGGCTCGGCCGCGATATCGAATCGCGCAAGGCCGCCGGCCTGCTACCCAACGAGGACTCCTTCCGCGACCAGATGCGCGCCCGTCTCGAAGACAAACACAAGCTCATCGAAGTCCTCCACGATCTCCAGCTGCTCCCCGACGGCTACCCGCGCGACGCCGCCATGTCCACCGAACTCACCGGCGAACTCCACAACGCCGTCATCGGCTTCCTCGCCTCCGCCAATTCCCGCCTCTTCGTGCTGAACCAAGAGGATCTCACCAAGGAAACCGAGCAGCAGAATCTGCCCGGCTCCACCTGGGAATACCCCAACTGGCGTCGCAAAATGCGCTACACCATCGAAGAACTCGAAGGCGATAGCCACGTCGCCGATTTCGCCCTCATGCTCCGGAACTGGCTGGAACGTACCGGCCGCCTCAACTAAGTAGAAACGCTTACCGGCCCGCGCACACTATTCCGTTAGCAGGAGAAGGATCCCTCCTGCGTTATCTCCTCACAAGGATGTGAATGTATGCGTGTCTCTACCAGTTCGCTCTGGCTCGGAGTCGTTTGTTTGTTCGCCCTCCAGGCGAATGCGGGAACCATCATCGTTTCCGGCGACTCCAATATCTCCGACAATCTTGCCGGCAAACCCGGCAACGCCCGCTTTTTCGCCAACGTTCTCGGCGCGGGAACATCGGTGTTCGTGCTCGACACCACGCCGTCCCTCTGCTGCCTCGGCCCGTTTGACGACACCATCAATACCTTCTACAACACACTCCCCGGCGTCGTTTCCACCAAAAGTGCCAGCCCCATCACCGCCGCCGGCCTCGCCGGGGTCAACCTCGTCGTAGCCCTCGCGCCCAACCTCGCCTTCACCGCCCCCGAAGCCGCCGCCCTCAGCGGCTACCTCTCCGGCGGAGGCACGCTCTTCCTCATGGGGGACAACGACGGTTTCCCCGGGGAAAACGCGAACGTCAACAACCTTCTCATCTCGCTCGGCAGCGGGCTCCGCATTGTCGAGGATATGCTCGACGCCGGCTTCAACAACGCTATCGTCTTGCCGAACCCGCTCACCGCAGGCGTCGGCACGCTCGAATACGCCGCCACCTCCCGCGTCACCGGCGGCACGGCGCTGCTCCAATCGCTGCAGCGCTTCACCTTCGCAGCGGTGGAAACCACTCCCAACGCCGGCGTCCCCGAACCGTCGGCATACTGGACTGTCGCCCTCGGCCTCGGCGCGATCGCCCTCAGCCGCACCCGCCGCGGCTAACGCCCCAGACAAATCCTGGGCTTGTCCTCCGAAGCCTTGGCGACGGTGGATGACTGTCACCCAGTCAACGACGATCTGCGAACGTCATGACGGGCAGAAACCACTTGCGGTGCTGCCCGTCATTTCGTTAAGAATGAGACGGCAAGGGT
>JBIKOG010000386.1:0-5079 GCA_044358225.1 Bryobacteraceae bacterium
CGTGGGGGTGGCGGCAGGTGTCTGCGTGGGGGTGACCGTCGCCGTTGGCGTTGGACTGGCGGCGGGTGTCTGTGTGGGAGTTACGGTTACTGTGGGAGTGGGGCTTGCCGCGGGTGTCTGTGTAGGGGTGACGGTCGCCGTTGGCGTTGGACTTGCGCCGGGCGTCAGGGTGGGGGTGACAGTTGCCGTTGGCGTTGGACTGGCGGCGGGTGTTTGCGTTGGGGTGACGGTTACAGTGGGAGTGGGGCTTGCTGCGGGTGTCTGGGTCGGGGTGACGGTCGTCGTTGGCGTTGGACTTGCGCCGGGCGTCTCGGTGGGAGTGACGGTTACCGTGGGTGTAGGGGTGGTGGCAGGAGTTGCGGTCGGGCTTGGCGTTCCCGCAGGCGTTTGACTCGGGGTGAGCGTAGGCGTCGCCGTGGGGGTAATGGTTACGGTCGGCGTAATCGTGGGAGTCGTGGTCGGGCTGGGCGAAGGACTCGCCTTGGCGCTGGCCGACGGAGGGGGCAGGGACGGCGTTGGACTACCCCACAGGTTGCCGCTGTTGGTTCCGTATGCGGGTGTGCCAACGGAGGTAACGCTGGGCCGGCTCCACGTCTGGGGCGGATCGAGTTGTCCTTCGAGGGGGGGGCCGGTAAGTCCAAGAGCTTTGAACAGATCCCGGCGTCGGAACGATTGCGAAGATTCCTCGGAAGCGTGAGGCGATCCTTCGGGGTTCCTGGGTGAGTCTTCCATTTAGGTACAGAAGGCCCATCGGGCCGCCTCTGGCAGTGTAACATACTGAAGGGTGGAAGGATTCGAAACCGGCTCGCTATGGCAGATCTCACAGGGTTTATTGATTATCGGGGCTACGCGGCGATGCAACATGCTGCGGCCATCGATGTATTCCGCCGGTTCATTGCCCGGGTGAGGCCCAAACGGATCGTAGAAATCGGAACCGCGCAAGGCGGTTTTACGCTAGCTCTGCGGCACCTATTGGATGAAGCTGGACTCTCCGCCGCCGTGGTTAAATCCTTCGATATCAATCGTTGTCCTTGGTTTGAGACCCTCGAGCAGTCGAACTTGGAATTGATTACCGAGGACGTTTTTCACCCCGCCTACTCCTCGCTGACGAAGCCGGAGCTGATTGTCCCGTTTATTCGGGAGCCCGGAGTTACTGTCGTGCTTTGCGACGGAGGGTATAAGATCGGGGAATTCAACCTACTGGCCCGATACATCAAGGAAGGCGATTACATTCTTGCGCACGATTACATCGAGACCGAGACCGCCTTTCAGCAGGATTTTCTCGGGAAGGTTTGGGACTGGCACGAAGTGCGCGAGATAGATATTGCAGAAAGTTGCTGGGAGCACGGACTCGAAGATTATCAGCAGGACGAGTTCAGTAACGTAGTTTGGGTATGTAAGAAGAAGCGGACTACATTATTCGAGCTGGAGCCGGCGGCAGTGTTGTAAGTTACAGAGCGGACGATGAGAGTGCGCCAGTAAGGTGAGATATTCGGAGCGAGAACAGGTCTCGCCGCTGCCAAGGAGGCTATCGAGGCAAGAGTAGTAGGCCCCATTGAAGGCATGGATCGCGGATCGCTGGCCGCCGATGAAGTCGCCCCTGACAGAGAACAGGATGGATTCGAGGGGGGAGTTGAGCCAGAGGCGCGTGGCTCGTTCGAGACCCTCGCGTTCGGGCGCCACGCCGCAGGGCAGCCACAGGCGGGCGTCGCTCGTAAGTTGCTGGACAGCGTATTGCAAGCCGCCGGCGGAGAGGGCGGACAGCACGGCGGCGTCGACCCAAAGCAGGTGGTCGGTTTGGAAGGGGTTGAACAGAGCAGCGTCATTGAGCTGGAAGATCGCGCTCAACGATAGCCAGAGTGGCATGGCGTCCGGGCCGCTGAGATGCGAGTATTGTGGCTGGTTGGCAAAGTCCTCGAGGATCCGTGTCAAGAGGAACGTGGAATTGGCTCCGCGTCCGCGAACGGCTAACTCGGCCGAACCGGGCTCGGCGTACAGAAACAGGCGTAAGTTCGGGTCGAGTGAGTGGAGTAAGTGCTCGGGCCGCAGAGACGGGTAGCCGATTAATGAAGTAACAAGGGTGACGTTTTCGAGTCCGAGGGGTGGGCCCGGGGGCGGAGGAACCGTGAGATGGTCGTGGCGGATCGATTCCCAAAACTCGGAGGAGACGGCGTCGAGATTGAAGCCATCGTGGGTGAAGACGTAGCGATTGGCGGTCAGGAACCCGGCCGCCGCTTCCTTTTCCTCGCTGGAGAGGTTGACATACTCGATCCGGATGACTTTGGGGCGCCAGCGCGTGCAGTCGAGCTGACTAAGGATGCGGAAGTCCCAACCTTCGGCATCAATACAGAGAACATCGAGGACCTCGATACGGTGCCGTTCTAGCAGTGCTTGGAGGGTAAGGCAGGGCACCTCAATCATCTCGCCGTAGCGGCGGACGGTTTCGGCATCGCCCTCCGACCCGAGTCCATTGCGCGGGGGGAAGATGGCTGACATGCCGCCAAAGCACTCGTGGACCAGTCCGCTATCGATCGCGTTCTGGTTGATGGTCAGCATCTGCGTGGTGCCGTTGTGCTCGGCGATCGCACAGTTTTCATAACGGTTGTGCGGGCTGCAGCCGGCGGCGGCGTAGTTGGCGACGAGCCGGCTGAACTGCTCGGGAATGGGTTCGACGAGAAGTCCGGACCAGCGATAGGTGCGGACAAAGCCATGGAAGTCGTCAAACGATACGCCATCCATGGCGCCAATCACGACAAAGGCTGGTTGAGCGCTGGACAGTCCCAGATAGTGCAGGGCATGATCGAAGGGGGGCATTAGTGATTCCATGGGAAGAGGAGCCGGTCAGCGGGCGGCGGGGTACGGAGCATCTGATCGAAGAACTGGCTGAAATTGATTACGTCCGGGCTGTAGTGGCTCCATCCTTCGTGGTACCAGGAATCGAAGGTGAAGGTGGTGAACAGATCCGGATCGTCGGCCAGCAGGCCGGTCAGGATGCTTTCTTCAAAGTAGAGTTTGTTGTCGGCGAGGATGTCCGAGCACTTCTGTTCGAAGCGCTGGCACAGCGTTTCGACGGCGTCGCGACGGCCGCCGAAAAGACCAGCCACTACCCCGTCGCCGCCTTGGTAGGGCCGTTGGAGGTAGTGTTCCGGAATACCGGGCTGGTGAGGGACGGTGGATTTCAGGGCAAGGATGCGGTGGCCAGCTTTCTCTTGCATGCGGGTGTACAGTTCCCGGCGGAATGCGGCATCCACGCGGTGGAGATCGTCGGCGGCGAGAGCCTCCGCGGTGGTGTACTTGGTGGAAATCACGTTGACATTGGCAAGCCCGGCATCGACCCAGAAGATGTTCTGGGCGCCGGGGAAGCGGTGCAAGGCCTCGCGGAGCATATGGAACTTGCCCCACATAATTTCGACGCACCGCTGCTGCCACGGGAAGGAGGAGTAGTCTTCGGGATATTCGGCCTTGATGCGCTGGATTTCGCTCGAGTGCGGGAGGTCGGTGATTTCGACGGGAACCCAGGTGATTCGGTGCTGGCGGTCGGCAAAGAACTCTTCGTGCAAGGAGATATCGGCGGGGGGGACAAAGCAGAGAATGGGGAGGGCGCTGGCGCGGGCGATGGTCGCCAAGGATTGGCGGTAGGATGGGCCGCGGTTGAGGCGGCCGCCGAACCGAGTTCCCCACAGCCCGTCGTAAATGCAGGTTACGAGAAGGGTTTCCGATGGGGGCGCGGGCAAGGGCCGAACGGGCGGCGAGGCGGGAGCCGTCTGCCGGGCAAAAAAGGCGTGGCTGCTAACGGGGCCGAGATGGAGGCGACGACTGCCCTGGCTGGCGAACAGGCTCCAGTGGTTGCGCTGGATCTGCCAGCGGCTGGGGTGGGGGCCGAGTCCGTAGAAGAACTCTGCCCACCAGCGTTGGGGCCAAACTGTTTCGAGCCAGCGGGAGCCGCGGGGCCAGCCGCAGTAATCTTCGCCGGGGAGATCGGAGTTGGGGGTTTGGCGGGGCGGCAGGCCGAGGAACTGGCGGGTGCGCGGGCTGAGAGGGATGTAGCGATCGAGGGCGAGGAGGGCAGACCACAGATCGGGATAGCAGGTGCGGAGGGCCTCGCCTTGCCAGTGATCGGGCAGGCGTTCGGCGAGGAGGGCGAGGTCGACCAGATGGAGCTTTCGGAGTGGTTCCGCCAGTTTGCGCAAGCCGCGGTACTGCATCCAGACGAGGCGCTTTTCGCCGAGGTATGCGACAGGGTAGCCCTCAATGGGGAAGGAGGCGAAGGGACGTTCGAGATTGGAGAAATTGCCCGGGCAGTTCAGGATGGGTGTGAAGATCTCGCGATGAAGCTCAATTGCGATGGTCTCTCCCAAATCGATGCGGCAGGCGACTGGCAGGTGGTGGCTGAGGCGGTCGTAGCGGGTGTTTTCCGGAGGCGCGGTATAGCCGAGTGAGAGCAGCGTGTGGCGGGCGGCGGCGAGGGAATCGGGGGCTAGCAGGAGGTCGATGTCCTCCATGGGGCGGAGTCCGGGCTCGGGGTAGGCGAGGTGAGAGAGAATGCCGCCTTTGAGCACAATCGCTTCGATTCCCTGGGCCGCGAGGGCCTTCACGGCTTCGAGCATGGCGGCCGTTTGCCTCTGGGCCAGGGATTTTTGGCGGAGATAAGCGGCAGCAAGGACGGGGCGCACGGCAGCAGGAAGGGGGATCTCGTGCCGCTTAAAGGTCCAATAGGCCAAGGGGAGGAGTCGCTGCCCGTTGGCTTCCGTTAGGAAGGATTCCCAATCCTGGCAGGCCTTGGCCGCTGCTTGCAAATCGGGTCCTTGGTCGCTCCGGACAAAGGCGGTGCAGAGGCTCTGGACGAGGGATCGGATAAGTCATTGTAACGGATTCTTCGTCTGCCAGTCCGCAGGTAAACTAATGATTTCATGGGTAACGGTTGACGATTGCCACACGGGATCCGCTGCCTAGGGAGGGCTCTATCTATCGACGGCCGACCTAGCCCGACTTTCGCAGTTCAGGCCTGTTTTTCGCGAATTTGAGGCCTTCGGTATTCGGAAACGATAGAAAGCAAAGGGGCGGCTTTCGGAAAGTCTC